>DASUPX010000200.1:0-4087 GCA_036280905.1 Rubrobacter sp.
GGACGGTACCGCGGAAGGAGAATTACCCACCCTCCGCACGCTAGAGACCCCAGCCCAACTTCTGGAGCAGCGGGCCGCCAGCCTCGCCGGGGCGTTGGGGAGCAACGTACCCGCGCTGGAGGTCGACGTGACGCCTTCTGTGGCCCGTAGCGGCGGGGGGACGCTGCCGACGTACGAGATATCCTCCTTCGCCGTAAGGCTCGGTGGAACGGACGCCGAAGTCCTGGCCGCACACCTGCGCGCCTCCGACCCGCCGGTGATCGGGCGCGTGCACGAAGGGAGGGTGTGGTTGGACGTGCGCACGTTGCTGCCAGGCGAGGAAGAGGCCGTGATCGAGGCCGTTAGAAACGCCCGTGGGTGAGGCCGTGAACGAGGCCGACGGGCACAGGATCTCCCTCACCATCGGGACGGCGGGTCACGTGGACCACGGCAAGACCACGCTCGTCCGTTACATGACCGGCACCGACACCGACCGGCTGGAGGAGGAGCACCGCAGGGGCATCTCCATCGTGCCCGGCTACGCGGAGCTGGACCTTCCTGGCGGCCGGCGGGCTAGCCTGGTCGACGTGCCCGGCCACGAGCGCTTCGTCAAGAACATGGTCTCGGGGTCAACCGGCGTCGACGCTTTCCTGCTGGTCGTCGCCGCCGACGACGGCGTCATGCCCCAGACCCTGGAGCACCTGGACATCCTGCGGCTGCTCGGCGTGGACCAGGGCGTGGTCGCCCTCTCGAAGACCGATGCGGTGGACGACGAGACCGTAGAGCTTGCCGCGCTGGAGATCGAGGAGCTGATGGAGTCGAGGGGGCTCGAAGTTCCGGTGGTTCACGTTAGCGGCACAACAGGTGATGGCGTGGATGACCTTCTGCGGGAGTTGGATGGGCTGGTCGGTCATCCGGCGCGTCCGGCCAGCGGGGATCTGGCACGGTTACCCGTGGACCGCGCCTTCGTGCTGAGGGGCATCGGGGTAGTCGTGACGGGAACGCTGTGGAGCGGGGAGATCAGGCCGGGCGACGTGTTGCACACCACGAGGGGGCTGCGCCCGAGGGTGCGGGGCGTGCAGAACCACGGACACCCGGTCGAGGTAGCCTACGCCGGTGCCCGCACGGCACTCGACCTGACGGGGATCGAGATCTCGGAGATCGAAGCCGGTGAGGTACTGCTCTCCCATCCCGTCCCGGCCACCCGCGACGTCGACGCCCGCATCCGCCTGCTGGAGAGCGCGAAACCTCTCGCCCACGGCTCCCTCGTGCGGGTGCACCATGGAACCCGTGCCACGAACTCCCGCCTCAGGCTGGCCGGGGGACGGGAGATCCCACCGGGCGGCAACGCCCTCGCCCGCCTGCGCCTCGACGAGCCGTTTGTCGTGCTGCGGGGCGACCGCTTCGTGCTCCGCTCCATGGAAGGAACCACGGTGGGCGGCGGAACTGCGCTCGACCCATACCCGGTGGCCCGACGCCCCGACCTCCCCTGGCTGGAAGCCCTCGAAAGCGGCGACGCGAAACGGGCCGCTCCACTGGCCCTGGCCCGCAAGCCCCGCGAGGGCATGACCATGGAAGAACTCTCGCTCGCCCTTGGCCTACCATCAGAAGAAGTGCTCCGCGCCGTGGAGGCCGACCCCGAACTCGAGAAGGTGGGAAACCTCTACGCTCCGGCAGAAGAGATCGGGGCGGCGCGCGGCAGGCTCCTGGAGGCGCTCAGGCGTTATGCCGCCGCGCACCCCGAGAGCCCCCGGCTCACCGTCGCCGCGGCCCGCACCGCCACCGGCCTCTCCGTCCGTCTCGCCGACGCCTTGCTCGAGAGTGCCGAGGGGATCCGGTCGACCGAAGCAGGCGTGGGGCTACCGCAAGAGGAGATACCCCCCGAACTGGAAGACGAGGCCGAGGCCCTGCTCGAAAACCTGCGTGCCTCCGGCACCGAGCCGCCAGCGTCGGGGCCCACGCCGGCATTGCGGCTGCTCCTGAAGCGGGGCGAGGCCGTCGAGTTGGGTGGCTCCCTCTTCGCGGCACGCGGGGCCGCGGAGGCCGTGCTCGAGCGCATCAAGACCATCTGCCGGGAAGAGGGAGACATAACGCTTGCAGAACTGCGGGACAGCCTCTCCACCAGCCGCAAGTTCGCCCAGGCCTGGCTGGAGTACTCGGACGCCGCGGGCGTCACAAGCCGCACCGGTGACGTGCGGGTACTCACCCGGCGCCACAGGCAGGCGGTAGAATAATCCCCGTTAGCCCCACCCGGAATGCGTGGGCCTGGTGGCCCGGCCGGTCTTCAAAACCGGTTTGCGGCCGTAAAACGGCCGTGGCGGTTCGATTCCCCCGCATTCCGCCTTTAGAGCGGTCAGCTTTCAGCAGTTAGCCTTCGGCTTCTTGTTCTAGGCTGATAGCTGAAAGCCAAGCGACCGAAGGGAGCGCCACCATGAGCTTTTCTCACCTCGACAGCGAGGGCGCGGCCAGGATGGTCGACGTTGGGGAGAAGGCCGTCGTGCGGCGGACGGCCGTCGCCGGCGGGTCCGTCCGAATGTCCCCCGAGACGGTGGCCCTGTTGCGCGAAACGGCGTTACCCAAGGGCGATGTGTTGAGCGTGGCCAGGATCGCCGGCGTGATGGCCGCCAAGAAGACGCCGGAGTTGATCACGCTCTGCCACGGGCTGAACCTCACCTCCGTGGAGGTGGACTTCGAGGTCGGCCACGACCACGTCGGGATCACGGCTACGGCCCGGGTGAGCGAGAGAACGGGCGTAGAGATGGAGGCGCTCACCGCCGTGAGCGTCGCCGCCCTGACCATCTACGATATGTGCAAGGCCGTCGACAAGGGCATGGTGGTAGAAGAGATCAAGTTGCTCCGAAAAACCAAGGAACCGGCCCTGCCGTGAAGGCTTACACGGCGGCGCGTGGTGGTACATGCAACACTTTGTGCGTCGATAAAGGGCGGGTTGCGGTTATGCTAGACTCTCAGGCTAACCCACCCACTATTCGTTAAGCTGGGAGCGGAGATCGAGGGCCGGAACACTTTTTCTTACCCCATATTCCTGGATCTTTCCGGCGGGCGTTGCGTGGTGGTCGGCGGCGGCACGGTGGCAGCGAGAAAGGCAAGGACGCTGCACGAGGCCGGGGCGGAGGTCGTGGTTGTCTCGCCCGAGGTCCATCCGGCCCTGCGGGACCTGGGCGTCGAGGTACACGAACGTCCCTACGAGCCCGGTGACCTTGAGGGTGCTGACCTGGCTTTTGCAGCCACGGACAGGCGGGAGGTGAACGCGGCTGTCGCACGGGAGGCACGTACACGTGGCGTTCGCGTCAACGTCGCGGACAGGCCCGCCGAAGGAGATTTTGCCGTTCCTTCCACGCTCAGGAGGGGCGGGCTGCAGGTCGCCGTCTCCACAGGCGGGGCTTCGCCCACGCTGGCGAGGAGGATCAGGGGCGAGCTAGAGGAGGTTTTCGGCCCCGAATGGGCCGGTGTCGTTGAGGAGCTCGAGTCGGTTCGGCGTAGCGGCGAGATGCCAGATGCGGAACTCGAAGGGGAGGTGAGCCGGTGCTTGTCGCAGTTGCGGGGATGAGCCACCGCTCGGCGCCCGTCGAGGTGCGCGAGCGGGTAGCGTTTGCGCCGTGCGCGGGACGTAAATTTCTCAGGCGTCTCAAAGACGAGGGCGTCGTGGCCGAGGCTGTGCTTCTCTCCACCTGCAACAGGACCGAGGTCTACGCCGTCGTGGCGGACGAAGGAGCCAGGGGGCCGCTGCTCGACCTTCTCGCCCAGGACAGGGGCGTGGGGCGGTCCTCGCTGGAGCGGGATACCTACTGGCTGACCGATGCCGAAGCCGTTCACCACCTCTACAGGGTGGCGTCATCGCTCGATTCCATGATCGTGGGCGAGGGGCAGATCCTCGGCCAGGTCCGCGAGGCTTACAGGATGGCGACCGAGGAGCATTGCGCCGGCCAGATCCTCAACCGTCTCTTCCACACCTCGCTGAGGATCGGCAAACGGGTCCGCTCGGAGACGGGGATAGGTGATAGCTCCCTCTCCGTGCCGCGTGTGGCTGTCAAACTCGCCGAGGACGTCTTCGGCTCGCTCGTCGGGAGGCGGGTTCTGGTGCTTGGTG
>DASUPX010000201.1:0-3315 GCA_036280905.1 Rubrobacter sp.
GTCTGCGGTCCCACCGTCTACGATCATATCCACATCGGCAACGCGCGGGCGCCCCTGTTCTGGGATGTTGTGGTCAGGTACCTGAGGAGCCGCAACTACGACGTGACGTTCGTCCAGAACATCACGGACATAGAAGACAAGATCATCAACAAGGCCAACGAAGAGGGCATCCCGTGGCAGGAGATCGTAAGCCGCTACACGGGCTCCTTCCACGAGCGGTTGCGGATGCTAGGCGTGCGACTACCGGACGTCGAGCCGCGGGCCACGGAGCACATACCGGAGATGATCTCCCTGATCGAGGAACTCATCGAGAGGGACCATGCCTACGCCCCGGAAGCGGCCGGCGGGGACGTATACTACGCGGTTGGGAGCTTCGCGCCGTACGGTGCCCTCAGCCACCAGCGTCCCGAGGAGATGCGCGAGACGGAGAAGGGCCAGACGGGCTTCAAGAGGAGCCCGCTCGACTTCGCGCTGTGGAAGGCATCCAAACCGGGGGAGCCCTCCTGGCAAAGCCCGTGGGGGCCCGGGCGTCCCGGCTGGCACATCGAGTGCTCCGCCATGGTTGGCAAGCATCTTCCCGACGGAGCGGACATCCACGGCGGCGGCACGGATATACGCTTCCCGCACCACGAGAACGAGCTCGCCCAGAGCACCGCGGCCCATCCCGAGCGCCCGTTCGTCAGGGCGTGGGCGCACCACGGTATGGTGACCATCGGGGGCTCGGACAAGATGGCCAAGTCCATAGGCAACGTGCTCGACGTCGAGAGCGCCGTCGAGTTGCACGGCAGCAACGCCATCCGGATGTGGTTGCTACAGAGCCACTACTCGCAGCCCATCGAGTACTCGGGGGAGATCCTGGAGGAGAAACGCCGCTCCTTCGAACGTCTCCAGAACCTCTACCAGGCGCTCGGGGGCTCCACGTCGTCTTCGGAGCTCTCCGACCGGCTCGCCACCGATCTTACGGAGCGGTTCGACGCCGCGATGCAGGACGACCTGAACACCCCGGAAGCCATGGCGGCGCTCTTCGACGTCGCCGGTCGCGCCGGGCGGGAGATCTCGGCCCGTCCCGGGGCCGCCGGCGAGTTTGGTTCGCTGGCCGGGGCTATGGAAGAGGTCATTACGGTCTTCGGCTTCGATCTGGCTCGCGAGCTGTCCTCCGAGGTGGAGGGTGTCCGCATCAGGTACTCCAAAGATCCTGGCGAGCAAGTCCTCGAGCGGGTGGCCGCCAGGGAGACCGCCCGCCGCGAAAAGGACTGGACCGTCGCCGACCGGCTTCGCGACGAGCTCGACGCCGAAGGATGGTCCGTGGAGGACACGTCCGAAGGCCCCATCCTCCGCCGCCGGTAATTGAAGCGGGAGATCATCTACGGCTCCAGGCCCGTGATCGAGGCGCTGGAGAGCGGTCGGCGAAGGGTCTTCGAGGTTTTCGACGCCGTGGGAGACCGGGAGGTAAGCAAGGCCGCTGCCTCACGAGGTATAACGCCGAAGCGGGTGTCCCGCCAGCGGGTGGACGAGCTAGCCAGGGGTGGCGTGCACCAGGGCGTGGTGGCCCGTGTGGAGCCCTATCCCTACTCCGGCCTGGGAGAGATCCTCGCCTCGCCCGACACTCTGGTACTCGTTCTCGACGGGGTAACAGACCCCCGCAACCTCGGGGCCGTGCTGCGGGCTGCGGAGGGTGCTGGCGCGAGCGGCGTCGTCATCCCCAGGGACCGGGCCGCAGGCGTAACGGCCGCGGCTGTCAAGGCGAGCGCGGGGGCGAGTGAGCACGTGCGCGTGGCGCGCGAGACCAACCTCAAGCGTGCCATCGAGGAGATGAAAGAGGCCGGCCTCTGGGTGTACGCAGCCGAGGGTAACGGCGCCGCGTACCCGCAGCTCGACCTCACCGGTCCGGTGGGGCTCGTGTTCGGGAGCGAGGGACGGGGCGTAAGGCGGCTCGTGCGCGAGGCCTGCGACGGCACGGTAGCCATCCCCATGCTCGGGAACGTGGGGTCTCTCAACGTCTCCGTCGCAGCAGCGGTCTTGCTTTACGAAGTGCGGAGGCAGCGCGGGTGGCCCTGATCCTGGACGGCTACAACGTGATCGGTGCCCTCGACCGCTACAGGCGAGCCGAAAGCCTCGACGCCGCAAGAGAGCTTCTGATTAACGACGCCCTGAAAGCGTCGGGATGGACGGGAAGACCCCTGATACTCGTCTTCGACGCACACCGCGGTCCCGGGCCGGGCCACGCCGAACGGCGGGCCGGCGGGGCCGTGCGCGTGATCTACAGCGCCCCGGGGGAATCTGCCGACGACGTGATAGAACGCCTCCTCGGTGCCCTCGAAGAGTCGGCAACCGTCTACACCGCCGACTTCGCACTCCAGCGCACCGCCCTGGCCCGCGGCTCCACCCGCGCCACCCCACGCGAGTTCGCCACCCTACTTGACGAGCTACCAGCCACGACACACAGCCCCGATGTCCCGCGAAAGTCCCGAATAGCGGACCGCCTCTCGCCCGAAACACTGCGCAAGCTCGAAGAGATACGCCGAAAGGGGTATTAGCTGTCAGCCGTTAGCTGTCAGCAAGTACTTGCTGCCGAGGGGCGTGCACCATCGTTGCCCAGAACCTTGCTGTTAGAATGCTGGCGACGCATCATGCGCCGAAGAGCGTGTAGAGCCGGAGTAGCTAATAGCTGACCGCTCCAATGCCCGGGTAGCTCAGGGGTAGAGCAGCCGCCTTGTAAGCGGCCGGTCGGGGGTTCGAATCCCTTCCCGGGCTCCAGTTTGTCGGGGGGTGCCCGTCGCGTTGAAAAGTCGGTGGCGTTTGCTACCATATTCGGGCGCTCCGCAGAGTGCTGTGGGGGCATGGCCGGGGGTGTGCCCGAGCGGCCAAAGGGAGCAGACTGTAAATCTGCCGGCTTCGCCTACGGAGGTTCGAATCCTCCCGCCCCCACGAAAGAAGAATATGCCCCTGTAGCTCAGTCGGTAGAGCACCTCCATGGTAAGGAGGGGGTCAGCGGTTCAAGTCCGCTCGGGGGCTCTGAGACCGGGATATAATCGGTCCAAGACATAGGCGTGGCGGTGTAGCTCAGTCGGTTAGAGCAGCGGAATCATAATCCGCGTGTCGCAGGTTCGAGTCCTGCCACCGCTACTCTCTTTTGTCTCGTGACGCGCGTATAGGAACGAGAAAGGAACATCGATGTCCAGAGGGAAGTTCGAGCGTACCAAGCCCCATCTCAACGTCGGCACCATCGGCCACGTAGACCACGGCAAGACCACCCTCACCGCGGCCATAACCCGTGTGCTTGCCAAAAGCGTCCCAGACGACCCCGCTAACCGC
>DASUPX010000202.1:0-7316 GCA_036280905.1 Rubrobacter sp.
TCCCACCAGAAAGCGGGCGCTCGATGGATCTAGTAACACTGGCCCAGGTCGTTACCTCCGTAACCAACCTGCTGTTCGTGGTCGTTCTTGCGGCCGGCTACTATTTTACCTGGCGGGTCAGCCAGACCACGCTCGAGGAGATGCGTTCCCAGCGCACGGCGATGGGACGTCCGCTCGTGATAGTTCAGGAGGACTACGAGAGTCTGCCCGAGCTCGACGTGGCAATACGCAACGTGAGCGAAGGCGCGGCGAGGGACATAGAGTTCCAGTTCTCCGCGCCCATCGAGAGCTCCAACGGCTTCGTGGTCTCGGACCTGCCCTACTTCAAATACGGGCTCGACTTCCTGCCGCCGCAGGGTGAGATCACCTGCTACTGGGACGAGCTTGATTCCCTGCTGCCCTACCTGGAGTCGAAGAACCTCAAGGACGGCATCCACGTCACCGTCAGGTACAGGGACCTCTCGGACGCCCAGTACCAGAGCCAGTGGAGGCCAAACCCCTTTCTCTACAAGGACACCCGCATCGTGAGGCGCAAGGGCATGGGAGACCTGGTAAACGCCGTCGAGAGGATGGCACGCAGCAAAGACAGAGGCTCCTCGGGCCAGACCCTGTTTCCGAACCCACCCTCCGACGACGACATGTAGGGCGGTTCGCGAACCGCCCTAGAATCCCCAATCTTGCACGAGCTGGTCGCGAAACACGTCCACGTCTTCGTATCCCCTGGTGTTCTCCAGGCGGGCGATGACCTCGGCGACGGTCGCGTTGGTATGGGCCATACGTTCAGCCAGGGTGCGGCCGATCTCGTAGACGAGCTTGCAGGCCGCCGGGGAGTCGGCGTCTAGCATCTCAAGCAGACGATCCCTGCCCACGCCGTGCGCCTCGACCCTGGTGGTTGCCTCGACGCTCGCGGCGGCGCGGGGCTCCGTAAGGAGGCCCATCTCCCCCACCACGGTCGGCGCCTCGATGGTGGCAAGCCGCTGCCTGCGTCCGGGAAGTATGGTCTTGTAGACCTCGGCTGTTCCCGAGGTGATAACGTAGAGCCGCTCCTCTGGGGCGCCCTCCTCGAAGATCATCTGCCCGGCCCGGAAGCTCGCCGGCTCGAGGAGCTCCTCGAACTCGGCCCGCTCGTCTGCATCCAGGTGCTTGAAGATAGGAACGTTCTTCAGGTCTGGCATCAAAACTCCTTACACGGACCAGTCCGTGATCAAACGGTCCCGGAAGGCCTCGACGTCGGTCTCCCCCCGGCTCTCCAGCTCCCTTATTGCCTCGACGACCTCCTCGTCGAGGCGCGTGAGCCTCCTGGCAAGCGTGCGCGCTATGCGGTACGAGAGCTTGAAGGCGGCAGGCCGTCCCTCCTCGACCATGCTCACGAAGGTCTCGCGCGGGATCTTGACCGCCTCGACCCTGCTCACGGCCCTGACGGTGGCGGAGGCCCCGCTCTCCCCGAGCAGCCCCCTCTCCCCCACGACGGCACGCCCGCGCGAGGCGTCGATCTCTGCGAGTAGCCTGCTGCCACCCCCGGAGAGGGTCTTCCAGACCTCGACCGACCCGGAGGCGAGCACGAACAGGCTACCCTGCCCGGCCCCCTCCTCGATAATGTTCTCGCCAGCCTCGAACGATACGGGCTCAGCCGCTTCGGCGAACTCCTCCCGCTCCTCCTCGGTCAGAAACTCGAAGAACCTGACCCCCTGTAACCCGTCTTCCACGCTTCTCCGTCCCCTTGTCTCTAAACCTCCTCGTCAAGATTATATGCGTATGTGGAGCCGTCAGCTATCAGTCGTCAGCGGTCGGCTTTTTCTTCGGCCGATCGCTGAGGACTGGTAGCTAGAAAAAAGCGGACGCGGCATCAAAGCCACGCCCGCTCTCGTGTCTCGCCCCAGATCCGGTGAGGCTCTCTGGGAGGTCAGCTAGAAGCTGATAGCTGACAGCTTGCGAAGAGGTCTGCCTCTTCGCGGACCGCTCTAGTTGAGTACCTGCACGTCAACGTAGTCGACGCCGGCGGAGGTTAGCCCTATAGCGTCGGCCGCAGCCGCAGAGAGGTCGATCTCCCTACCGCCCACGTACGGGCCACGGTCGGTGACCTCGACGACAACGGAAGCGCCACCGTAGGTCACGAGCAACTCCGTGCCGAAGGGCAGGTACGGCGAGGCCGCCGTGTACTCGGTGTAGGGCTCGAAGATGTCCCCACTCGCCGTGTAGTTGCCCTCTAGCCCAGGCCCGTACCAGCTCGCCAGCTGGGTGTCGGCCAGGGCATCATCCTGAAAAGCGACCAGCGACACAGCAAGCGCGCCGGCAACCAGAAGCGTTTTGAGAAAAGACTTCATGGAGTCCCCCTCTAGATCTCTTGCACAACAAGCCCAGAACCTTACTATGTCACGCGCGAGTTACAAGGCGCTACAAGTTGTTCTTACCGCCTGTTTGTGAACGTATTACATCAGGGTTAAGAGCGTGTTACGGAGATGTTACGCCCGGGACGTCGATGGCTCACACCCCGCTTACACAGGGCTTTTACGGGTGTTGGGTTGTGTTGCTAGTTCTTGTCGAGGGAGCCCCTGTAGCGATCGATGCGGGCCTCGAAGTCGGGCAGTTTGCGGTCGGCGGATCGTTGGGCACCGCGGGGCATCTTGCCGCTAGCGGCGAGCTTTGTGAAAGCCTCGCACACCCGCAGGGCCTCGGCCGGGTCGCGGGTTTCGTAGATGGAGGCCAGTCGCTCGTAGGGGTGGCTACCGACGAACCCTTCTGCGACGCTCTTTTCGAGCAGGTCGATGGCCAGGCTGGTATCTCCCGCCTGTTGGGCTCGCTCCGCCTCCTCGTTGCGTTGCATGGCGGCTTCGAAGTCGAGGAGCGGGTCGGCCTCGGTGCCTATCTGCTCCCTTTCACTCTCATCCAGGCCGTACAGGGGCTGCGGCGGATCTTCGCTCCCCGTTGGTCCTCCGAACATGCTCTTCAGGCGCCTGAAAACCAAGTCTCTCCCTCCGGATATACTCGAACAAGTATATCCGAGCACGTCGGTCGGCCCTCTCCACGGGCTGACCTGTCCGGAGGGTCACGTTGGCGAGGGGGGATCAGTTGGCTTACGAGTTCGCCAGGTATCTGAAGATCAGGGGCGCCTGGAGCGCGGGGTGGTCGCCGGACGGGAAGAGGGTATCTTTCCTGACCGAGATCACCGGCGTGCCCCAGGTCTGGGAGATGGCTTACGGGGGTCCTTCCTGGCCCGAGCAGTTGACGTTCTACGAGGAGCGCATCTCGTCCGCGGAGTACTCGCCAACGGAGGACGAGATGGTTTTCGGCATGGACGCCGGCGGCAACGAGCGCTCGCAGCTGTTCCTGCTCAGGGACGGCGAGGTCACGGATCTTACGGGCGACCCCGAGGCAATTCACTACCCGGGGGGGTTCTCACCCGACGGTAGGCGCATCGCCTTCACGGCGACCCGGCGGAACGGAACGGACTTCGACGTTTTCGTGCAGGACGTCTCCGGCGGCGAGCCGGAGACCGCGTGGGAGGTCTCCGGCTACCATACCGTGGCTGGCTGGGCGCCCGACGGCGGGGCCCTCATCGTCTCCCGCCACCACTCCAACGTGAACAACGACCTCTACAGGTTGGACCTTGGGACCGGTGAGGCAACGCTCCTGACCCCGCACGAGGGCGACGCGCGGTTCTCGGGAGCCTGCATGACGCCGGACGGTGAGAACCTGTACCTGGCAACGGACCGGGACGGGGAGTTCTTGCGCCTCGCGCGGCTCCATCTCGTGACGTTGGAGCTCCGGTATCTCACCCCTGACGACTGGGACGTGGAAGGTGTCGAGCTATCCAGGGACGGACGCTACCTCGTCGTAAGCCGCAACGTGGACGGCTACTCCGACGTGCTGCTCTTCAACGGCAGGGGGGTCAGGATGCCCGACCCGCAGATGCCGGGTGGGATCGTGGGCGGCTTCCGGTTCTCGCCCGACTCGAAGAAGCTCGCCTTTACCCTCACCGCGCCCGAGCGCAACCCCGACGTGTGGGTCCTTGACCTCGTAGGCGGCGAGGCGCGACGCCTCACCCGGTCCTCGACCGCGGGCATCCCGCCTGGTAGCTTCCGCAAACCGCGCGTCGTGCGTTACCCGAGCTTCGACGGCCGTGAGATACCGGCCCTCTTTCATGAGCCGGAGGCGGAGAGCGCGCCCGTGATCATCAACGTGCACGGCGGTCCGGAGAGCCAGGCGCGCCCGGCGTTCGGCCCCGTGACGCAGTACCTCCTTGGCAGAGGCTACGCCGTGTTCTTCCCCAACGTGCGAGGTTCTACCGGGTACGGCAAGGAGTACACCCACCTCGACGACGTCAGGTTGCGGATGGATTCGGTCAGGGATCTCGCGCACGCGGCGTACTGGCTCGGGGAGCGGGGCCATGAGAGGATCGCTGTCATGGGCGGCTCCTACGGCGGGTTCATGGTTCTCGCCGCGCTCACGGAGTACCCCGACCTCTGGACGGCCGGGGTGGACATCGTGGGCATCGCCAACCTCGTCACCTTTCTGGAGAACACCGGCAGCTACCGCCGGTCCCTGCGCGAGCCCGAGTACGGCTCGCTCGACAGGGACCGCGAGTTTCTGGAGTCCATAAGCCCCATCCACAAGGCCGAGAACATAGAGGCCCCGCTCATGGTCGTCCACGGCAAAAACGATCCGCGGGTGCCGGTTGGGGAGGCGGAGCAGATAGTGGACCGGGTGCAGAGGAACGGCGGCACCGTCCAGTACCTGCTCTACGAAGACGAGGGCCACGGCCTCGCCAAGCTCAAGAACAGGCTAGACGCCTACCCGAAGATAGTCTCCTTCCTGGACGCGCATCTGGGAGCCTGATCCCGTCTGTTGACGCTGGTCATGCGAAAACGTAAGCTTTGTGTCACGTTCACGAGACGTTTACAGGAAGGGGAAAATTCGTGCGTGTGTCTGTAAGGTCCTGCGATAACCCGTGGTCTCCACCCTCTCAAACAAGCAGACGCATGCCGCGTACGCTGGCTTGGGGTTTCTTCGTGTTCCTGATCCTGCTCTCCGTTGCCATACCCGCGGCGGCCCAGAACGTACCGAACGCACCGACGCTCTCGACCACGGACAGGCTCGACGACCGCCGCTTCGTGACCACGGGGGACAGGGCCTACGAGGTCGGCACAGAGGCGGGACGCTATCCGGCCATGGGGTTCCACACCCGCGGGGAGATGGGCGGCGTCTGGAGCCCCCCGATAAAACTCCTCGACGGCCTCTGGTTCGGTATCGGGGATAGGTGGATCGGGCCGGCAGAAAAGTTCACCAGCGGCTACGGTCACGTGAAGATGGAGTTGCCTGGTAGGAACGGCATGACGATCACCCGCACGGACTTCGTCCCCGACGGGCGGCGTTCGGTGCTCGTCGGCCTGACGTTTACGGCTGGAGATTCCAACAGGAACTTCAACCTCAAGATGAACGCCCATTCGGAGCTGATGGGCGCCTACCCGTGGGGAGAGACCAAACCCTCCCAGACCACGTTCAACAAGCAAGATGGCGTAAGCGTGCGGAACGACAAGCTCGTGTTTCGGGAGCGGAGGAGCATGGAAAACGTGCCCAACGCCCTGCCCCACGACTGGGCCGCCGTCGTCGGCTCCAACCTCGACCTCGAAGACAGCGAGACGAGCGCACAGACGGGCGAGGCTTACCGGGGACCGCAGAGGGACGTCATCTGCCCGGCCTCGGGTCCCGACGCGCCGCCGGCCCCGGAGCGTTGCGACGACACCGCTTACGGTAAGGGCGCGGGCGGACAGCTCGTCTACAACGTGAAGATCGCCCAAAACAACACGAAGACCGTGTGGTTCGCGGTCTCCGGCGCGGACTTCGACGGCCAAAACCCGGACGATGCCAGGGCTGCCGCCCTCCAGGAGAACGCAAACGTACTCTCCGATGACCCTGAGGCCTTGCTCGAGCAGAAGGTCGAGTACAGGCTCGGGTTGCGCGATATGACCAGGCTCGACCTTCCAGGAGACCGCAGGCTGCAGAGGTCCATAGACTGGAGCAAGCAGAACCTCGCCGACTCCGTGCAGACGGCGAAGGACCTCGAGATCCGCAGGACCAGGGCAGGCACGGTCTATCCGGCGCCCAAGGGGCAGTTAGGTCGAGCAACCTTCCTCGGCGCCGGCTTCCCCGACTACCAGTGGCTCTTCGGCACCGACGGCGAGTACACAGCGTTCGCCAGCGTGGGGGTCGGGCAGTTCGGTCCCATAAAAGACCACCTGCGGGCGCTCAAGCGGGTCAGCATCATAGACAACGGCGACTCCGGCAAGGTGGTGCACGAGGTCGTCACCGACGGGGCCGTGTACTTCGGGTCAAACCCCGACGCGGGCAACACCGACGAGACGGCCAAGTTCCCCTCCGCGGTGGCCCTGATCTGGCGCTGGACCGGCGACGACGAGTTCCGGGACGAGATGTACGGCTTCTCGAAGAGGAACATGCGCTACATCTTCCGCGAGCTGGACGAGGACAGGGACGGCTGGCCCGAAGGGCTCGGCAACGTGGAGCGCGAGGGCATGGGAGACGAGAAGCTCGACAACGCCGTCTACACCATACGAGGCCTCTACGATCTCGCCGACATGGCGAGGAGCAAGGACGACACGGCAACAGCCCAGTGGGCCACGGAGAAGGCGCAGGACATGAAGCGGCGCTTCGAGGCCGCCTGGTGGTTCGGCCGCGAGGGCGCCACGCAGTACGCCGACTCGCTGCGCAACCCGGACAACGAGAAGGTGTTCCAGCGTCACTGGATCGGGGCTACCCCCATGGAGGTCGAGCTTACGAACCAGCAGAACAGGGCTGTTCCCGGGCTGGCCGAGCTCGGGCACGGGCGTAGCGCACTCGCCGAGCGCGAGCTCGCCTGCTACACCGGCACCTTCGGCATGTACCACACCGGCACGGGTCCAACCAGCGCCGATGGAGGTAACAGGGGCGCTCGTTGCGACGACCACGTCTCCGAGGTGCAGAGCGAGCGCAACATCTTCACGCTCAACACCGCCATCATGGCCGTTGGCGAGGGTAACTACGGCCGGCTCGGCGACGACCAGCAGCGCCACTACACGGACGCCAACGCCAGGCTCCAGCTGATACCGGACGAGCAGCCGGGCGCCATGCCCGAGATAGCCCCGTCCCCGGATTACGGCCGCTCGATCGACAGGCCGTTCAACGAGCGGGCGATGGTCCTGCAGGCCTGGGGCACCTACGGCACGATCTGGCCAGTGGTCCACCAGCAGCTCGGCGTCCGTCCCGACATGGGACGTGACAGGCTGACGGTCGTCCCGCAGGTTCCGCCCGGCTCACCCGGG
>DASUPX010000203.1:0-5318 GCA_036280905.1 Rubrobacter sp.
GTCTGCGGGGTGCCGGCCTGCACGATGGACGACTCTAGCGCTTTCGGCCGAACGCGAAGTAGGCGACCGGTCCGACGAAGTTGACGAAGGAGGCCAGCGCCCACAGCCGCTTGCTGCCCCTGATCTCCTCTTCGGGACGCCTCCAGATGTCTACCAGGGCGGCCCCCAGCAACACAAACTGCACCACGCCGGATAACACAACGCCCCGCCGCTGACCGGTGCTGAGATTGCTCCAACTCTTGTTAGCCACAGCCAAGCTCCTTTCGCGAAGTGCCTGTTCACTTTGCATGGTCAAAGTACCCCAGGCGGGCCCTGAGGGCCTGATCCGCATGAACCATATCGCTGATCAATAAAGACTACGTAGCCGTTTCGAGGGGTTAGCGCTCCTTTCTACCGACACCACGCCGACCGCGTGCCATGAGCAGGGCGAACCCGGCCGCGGTTACGGCCCCGAGCGTCGGTACGGCCCGCTTCGCGGCATGCGGGGAGAGCACCAGCTCGAACAACGGCACCGGGTCTCCAAGACGCTCCTGCAGACCACCCAGCGGGCAGTCCCCACGGTTGACGCCGACGAGCACGCCTTCGCACACGAGCGTGGCCGCGGCGATGCCAAGCAGGCGGTCGCGACGGCCTGAAAGTGCGCACCACCACACGTACGCGATGGCGAGAAGTTGCTCCACGGCGATGGCGGCGTGGAAGGTACGGAAGGCCAGAGCGGCTCCTGAAAGGTTCGTTGTTGTGTCGGGGCTGGGTTCCCTCACCTGGGCGACTCCATTCTGTTCCCTGCTTGCTTGCCTCAGCCACACGGGGAGGCTTCGCTCAGCCACACGGGGAGGCTTCGCTCTGGGTCCACCTCCTGCGGATCAGGCATCCTTTCCTTCCTGCTGTGTGTCTCGTCAACCGGCAGCTCAGGCGAGCTGGCTGAGGATGACGGCGCCGGCGATTGCGAGCGCCAACGCCACGAGCAGGAAGATCACCGCTACCGGCAACAGCACCACGAGCGCGGCCCTGCCCGTCGTGGTCGAGTGCACCTCGCGGATGCCAACGACGGCCAGATACAGACCGTATAGGGCGAGCAGTCCGCCGATCAGGGGTATCCAGTTGACCAGGCCCGTTACGGAGACGTATGCCACGACGCGGAAGGTCGCCTCGAAGCCGGAGTTGCCGTTCCCAACGAAGAGCATCACCAGGAGGTGCGCTATGGCGGCCAGCAAGAAGAGGCCGATGGCGCCGCCTATTGGCGCGAGGATCACGTCGGCGACGAACTCCCCAAAGCCGTATCCTGCTCCCTGAAACCTGACCCCGCCAACCGCCTCGGCACCCACGGCCAGCCTCAGGAGACCTCCCAGGATCGTGGAGATCTCGATGCAGACCAGGGCGAAGACGAGGGGGGCCAGGTAGTTCCCCCGCCTGGGTATCCCTGCAAAAAATCCGGCGGGAACTGTTACGACCCGCCGGACGACCTCTACGAAGCTTCCCACCGGGTCGGAAAGATCGTAATCCTGCCCAGGGGATCTACGCATCGTGCCCACGCCCATCTTCGCGCTCCTCTCGTCTCTGTGTTGCAAGCTAACAAGACAACGCCCGCAAAGGATGGGCCACATTGGCCTGTTGACTGGGCAATATTTGTCAAGCTTCCTATCGGGGCCGGAAAGGGCAGCGCTATACGCCGGGTCTCGGACCATCGCGAAGAACGCGCTTCACCGCGGCGACGGCTCGGAACACGGTCACGCCCCGGAGGTCACGTGGTCCCGAGCAGGCGGCTCCTGTGGGAGAGGTGGCCGGTATGGAGGTCCAGCCTGTCCATCAGCATGTCGCGCAGCTTCGGGAGAGAACCAGGGTCAAGCACGTTCAGCGCCGGAATCTTTGAAAGTTTCTCTACCAGTTCGATGCCGGCCGTGGTGCTCGTCGCGAGGCCGGTTACGAGGTCGGGGCGGCTTCCGAAGGCGGCGCTAACGCCTGCCACTGCGTACGGGTCCGAGGCGGCGAGCACGGTGCAGCGCACGTTCGGCCCGATCTGCGCTATCGCCGCCTCGCCGTTGTAGGGTTCCAGGGGGGAGGCTCCCACCTCGGCCACCAGCACGTCGGCTCCGGTGTCGGCTATGCGCTGGAGGAGCTGGCGCAAGGCTTTCCCGTAATCCTTTTCCGGGACCACGGTCGAAGGCAGGCCAGCGTCGACGAAGTCGAAGATGTGCTCCGCGCCGGCGTCCTGCATGGCGAGTATGTCCCTGTAACGTCCCGCCCCTGTCAACTTCGCCCCGATTACCGAAAGTCCCACATCCCTCAGGAGGCGCACGATGACCTTCGCCGAGGTGGTCTTTCCCGCGGACATCGAGGTCCCGACCAGCAGCACAACAGGGAGCCCGAACTCACGCTCGGGTGGGCGGGCCACGTAGTCGCGCATCGCCGCCTTGTCTTTACCGACCAGCACATGCCCCTTGTAGAGTAGGGAGAGGGGAGGGGGCATGAGGACCGACCTGGAGGTGGACCTTCCGAAGAGGCCCGCGCCGGTAAGTGCCTCCATCCCACGATCGTGACCTATCCCTTGCCAGCCACCAACCGCCTCCAGCGTCGCGTACCGCACGCCGAAGGACCCGACGATCAGGTCCCCCCGAGCCACCTCGACCATCCGGCCGCTCGACAGCTCGATCCGTGGGGTTCCACCCGCTCCAGAAACGACCTCTCCCACCACGTAATCACCGGTCTCCCAGCTCCTGCGGGGGAGTGCCTCGACGGAGAACTGCCTGTCGGGCAGGTCGGAGATACGGGTCAGGGAGGCAAATATGTATCTAGGTTTCATGGTTCGCTCCGGTTCTCGGCGAGTGGGGGTTCCATCAGGAGCAGCGCCAGGAGCGCAGCCCGCTCGACCATCTTGTCCGCGAGGACGAACTCGTGGCGGGCGTGGGCGCCATCGCCCACCGCCCCGAGCCCGTCCAGGGTGGCCGTGAAGAGGCTCGTGGTGTTCCCGTCAGAACCTCCGCCGGCCAGTCCCTCGTCCAGCTCCAGACCCATCTCCTTTCCAAGCCTGCGTGCCGCGTTCCAGAGCCTCCGGTTTCGAGATGTGCGCTCCATGGGCGGCCGGCCTATTGAGCCCTCTACCAGCAACTTCACGCCCGGCGTTGCGGGCGTGAGGCCGAGGATACTCTCCGCGATGCGGCGGGCATCTTCTTGGGTGGGCACCCGCACGTCCACCACGGCGCTGCTCTTCGGGGCCACGACGTTGGGGCTCAGGCCACCGTCTATGGTGCCCACGTTGACCGTGACACCGCGGGCGGGATCATTGAGGCTGAACAGGGCCTGGATGAGGTAAGAGAGCTCCAGGATGGCGCTCGCCCCGCCCTCCGGATCCAGGCCGGCGTGCGCCGGCCGCCCTTCGACCACGACGGTGAAGCGTCCTACTCCCTTCCGGGCCGTCTTGAGTTTGCCCGACGGTCCTAGTGATGGCTCCATGACAAACGTTCGCTCGGCGATACGCGAGAGACGCCTGATGTGACGGGTGGACTCCGGGCTTCCTCTCTCCTCGTCGGAGTTCACGAAGACTATCGGGGTGACGGTGGGCCTGTGGCCCACCTCGTGAAGGGCCCTTAGCGCGAAGACCATCTGCGCCAGCCCGCCTTTCATGTCGTAGACGCCAGGGCCCTTCACGACGCCGTCACCCACCTCGACGGGCATCTCCTTCACGGTCCCGACCGGCCAGACGGTGTCGCAGTGACCCAGCAAGAGCTGTGCGGGCCCGCGGCCCGCCCGGGGCCGCGCGTACAGGTGGCCCCCGTACTCTCTGCCCGGGATGTGGCGGACGGCGTAGCCCACCCCGGCGATGGCCTCCGCGAGGATTGCCAACACAGGCCCTTGTGATTCAGGGCTGGCGGTGGGCGACTCCGCCAGCGCGAGGCGTTCCAGGAAAGCCGTTATGGACCGTGCGTGCTCGTGCAGGTAACCCAGAACCTCCCTATGCGACGTCTGCAAGGTAAGAGCCCCTACCTCGAGAAGTCCTTCGGGAACGGAAAAGAATTGCTCTCTGCAATGCGCGCGTAGCGGCCTGGGCTCAGGTAGGCGAGAAGCGGCGAGGCGTGGACCAGGTCATTGTCGTCCCGGTCCGAGGCGCGCAGGTAGTCCTCCTCTACGTGTGCCGTCATGATGCGGCCACAGATCAGGCTGTTCTCGCCGAAATCGTCTACGATCCGGTCGAGCACGCACTCCAGATGGAGGTACGCATCCTTGATGAAGACCCCGTCGATCTCTTGCGCGGGGAAGGTGGTCAGGGCGTGTACGGATGGCTTCGTGCCGTCGGCCTCCCTCGGCGAGGCGGCCAGGCTCGCGATCACGACCTGGGTCGGCCTCGGGTAGCTTACGGTGAAGACGCCCTCGCGTCTGACGTTATCGTAGGTGCCGTGGCGCGGGGTACATACGAACCCGAAGTAGTTGTCCCAGCCCAGGGGAAACGCCCGGTGCTTCGGGGCGAGATCGTACCCTCCTTCCCTCTCCCTGGTCCCGACCACGACCAGCGGGTTGACCGTGAAGACCCGCTCCCAGATGGGGAGATCTCCCGAAAGCGTTACGAGTTTTCCGCGGTCATGCTCTGTCATGGCGCCTCCTTGCCTGCATGCGTGGACTGGCCGGGCAGGCGACCACGCGTTTCAACCGCGTCCTCGATCCGATCGCCTGCGGCACCCGGGAGTGGAGATCCGACATCGACCAGGACGTTTCAGGCCATCATCAGCGGTGGCGCGGGCGGGCAAGGTGGACATGCCCAACAAACCCGGGATGAGCGTTGCCAACATCGCCAACACCCCGCCGCTCTACCAGGTCATCCGCCAGGGACACGTGCCTGTCGTCCCACGACGGAGGCGGCTTTGCCATGCTCGTGGGCATCGATCTCGTCCAGAGACCCCGCGTGGATCAAGACGGGACCTCTGGCGATCCTCAAAATCTTTGTGGATACGCTTCCGAGCCTCACTCGGCCAATCACACCGAGCCCACGGCTACCTACGGCGATGAGGGTTCTGCGTTCCTCACCCTTCTCAGCAACGAGCATCATGGCCAGTACGGCGTCGGTGTCGAGGACACGGATCGAAGGCCGTGTGCCGGTAACCTTCTCTATCTCCCTGGCACGTCCCGCGATCGCATCTGCCTCTCTCGACCTCATCAGGTCGAGCCCGCTGCGATCCTTAGAGCTCCAGCCTCCGATCGGCTCCGGCGGGTTTGTGTGGGCCCGGATCAGCGTGATCTCGGCCGCGTACAGGCCGCCCAGGTCCGCGGCAAGTCCGGCGGCAAGCTCGGCGCTCTTCGAGCCGTCGTCGCCCACGATAACCTTCGCC
>DASUPX010000204.1:0-3391 GCA_036280905.1 Rubrobacter sp.
CGCCTGCGGGGCCGATGCCCAAGGCTCCGATGCGTCGGTCGCCGACGTCGGGGATTCCGGCGTCGCGGACGCCGCGCGAGAGGCTGACGCAGGGGCCGACGCAGAAGCGGAAGCCGACGCGGAGGTAGGCCTGGACGAGGAGGCGGGCACGTACCCACCACCGGCGAGATCCACCGACGGCATGATCGTGTCGACACCCTTCCCGGATCCCCCTTCTCGGGAGTCCTCGGGCGCTGCTGGGACGCCCTCACGAGATCCTACCGTCGTGGTGACGGTGCCCACCCTGTTCGACGCTTCGCGGGCATCCGTGAGGTTCCAGCCGAATGCGCCCAGTAGCGCAAGGAGCGCCGCCAGCGCCACGAGCCCGATCGCCACGGGCCTACTGCTCCTTCTCGGCGCGCTCTCGGAGGAGTCACGTTGCGCGCCTCCTTCGGAGCTCACGAACTCCCGTGGAGTCTCGGGGTACTGGACGCCTCCCGCGAAGAAGGCTGGGGGCAGTTCCGCCCGCGCCTTGCGCAGGTCCTCGGCCAGTTCGAAAGCGCTTTCGCCTCGCTCCTCGGGGTCCTTGGCAAGCAGCCCCATCACCAGCGCATCCATCGCTTTCGGGACGCTAGGGTCGCGTTCCCTAGGGGGGACGGGTCGCTCGGTGACGTGCTTCATGGCCGTAGCAAGCGCCCCCTCGGCCTCGAACGGCACCACTCCGGTAAGCTCCTCGTAGAGCACGACCCCCAAGGAGTAGAGGTCGCTTTCTGGCCCCACACGCCCTCCCATGGCCTGCTCCGGAGACATGTAGGTGGCGGTGCCGAACACCCGGTTCGTCCCCGAGGTAGTGTTCGTCGAGGCGGCCAAGGCTATGCCGAAGTCGGCCACCTTGGCCTCGCCAGACTCGCCTATGAGCACGTTCTGGGGCTTTATGTCACGGTGGACGATGCCCCGCTCGTGGGCTGCTCCAAGGGCCTCCGCGACCTGCGAGGCGAGCAGGGCTGCCTCCACAGGATCGAGGGGTCCGCGCCTCGTGATGAGGTCCTTGAGGGTGCCGCCCGGCACGTGCTCCATCGCTATGTAAGGGCGCCCGTCCTCTGAGCGGCCCTGGTCGTAGACCTGCACGACGTGGGGGTGGTTGAGTGAGGCGGCGCTTACGGCCTCCCTCTGGAAGCGCGAGATGAAATCCGCGTCTTCGGCGTAATGCTCCCTCAAGACCTTGAGCGCGAGGTCCCGCCCCAGTATTCGATCGTGGGCGAGGAATACCTCGGCCATCCCCCCTGAGCCAAGGAGTTCCAAGAGGGCGTAGCGGCCGCCCGAGATTTCGCCTAGCACGGTTTCGGCTCTCCTCCTCTAGATCGGCGGTCCGCCTTTTGGGACCCTGATGGTAAGACTCCCTATGTGCCTACCACGATACGGTCGGACGGAAACCGAAGACTCGGTAGGGTCCTCCCGATGCTCTACTACTATGCGGTGCGGGCCTTGGGGAGAAGCGGGCGCCTCGCCGGCCTGGTCCTCGCCCAGTGCCCTCTGGGTCGCCTCCTACACCGCTCCTTCAGTGCGCTCCAAGACGTCTTCTAGGTCGGTCTTGACACCCGTACATGCCAGGTGGCCAAGGTGGCGCGGCGCCAGAGGCTCGGCGAACTTCTCGGAACGCCGTTTGGGCGAAGTTCGCATGCAGCGGCTTCCGCACATTCCGCTGCATAAGGGCAAGAAGAGCACGAGGTTCTCCTCGCGACCTCTTCTCTCATAGTGTCTTACATTGCGTGGGTGAGAGGACCGCGCATGAGCAGGAGGGACTTTTTCGCCCTGGGAGGCGCCGGCGCTGCGGTCGCCGGGCTGTCCCTGACCGAAGCGATGAGCGGCCGGAGGGACGAGCCCAACCTCCTCGTCATCATGACCGACGATCAACCCTACTACACCGTTGACCACACCGAAGCGGTGGCATCCCTAGTTAGGGACCGTGGCACCGACTTCAGCCCTTACGCTTACGTCTCCACCCCCATCTGTGGCCCCGCTCGTGCCGCGCTCCTGACCGGCAAGTGGTCACACAACAGGGGGCTTACCAAAACCGCCAGTGCCTGCCAGGATCTTCACGCATCGATCTACGAGTCGGACACCATAGCGACCCGTCTCGAGCGGGCCGGATACAGTACCTACTTCGGCGGCAAGTACACCAACGGCTACGACGGACAAGCCGTACCGTCAGGGTGGGACGCCTGGTTTGCGATGGTGGAACCCATAAACGAGGCCGACTCGTTCCTCTACCGTGACGGCAACCGAACCAGGAGATACTACCGGTCGGAAGACAACGAGACCGACGTGCTTGGCGCCAACGCCGAGCGCTTCGTGAGGGATCGGGCAGACTCCTCGGCGCCGTGGTCCGCCTACGTGGGCCCGCACGCTTCCCACAGCTCTTACTACCCTGCCCCCAGGCACGCAGATGAATTCGCTACCACGCGCCCTTGAGGGACGTCCCGAGCGGCGGGGAGACAGATCTGTCGGACAAGCCAGAATGGGTGCGGGCGGAGGAACCTTACACCGACTCCGAACGCCAACGGGCTACTGGGGCGTACCGGGGAAAGCTACGGGAACTCCAGGAGGTGGACGACATGGTAAGGCGCCTTTCTGACCCTAACCAGTACCCTAACCGGCCGCGAAAAGCCCTTCATTAGGAGGTGTCGGCAAGAAAGCTGACCACGATTCGATCGGCGAACGTGCCCTTCTTAGGTATAAGGTGGTAGCCCCTGAAGTTCTTGCTAACGAAGAGCAGATGGTGGCTAATCCGTTTCTGATAATTCGGAGAACACCCCTTCCACGCACTCTGGTGAATAAGGGCCAAAAAGCGGGGGTAATCCCTTGGGTATGACTCGCCGCTTCCCACTATCCTCGTCCCCTTCCGTGGCGGGAGGTTATCCTCACCCCGCCATCATCGCAGACTTTAGTCGAGGGCCGGAACCCGAAAAGCCCCGGCCCGGTTGGTGAAGCGATCCGATCGGGACGGAGGGGGGATGCCCCGACCGGAGCCAAAAAACAAAAACCGGCCTCTAAGGATCATAGCGATCCAAAGTAGCCGGTTGCACCACTGGCTCCCTCTGCCCCAGGTGCCCACATAGAAGGGACGAAGTTCTGAGCCTCTACCAAGCCGAGGTTTTGTCTATTATGGTCATCATACTCTTGTTGGCGCGAAGATTTCGTACTCAGGAGCACTATGTGCCACATGACACATAATATGCTCTGCTGCCTAGGGCAGGATGAACGAGATGTCTAGAGCACGCTGGTTTATACGCCTCCACAGTAACTTCTAGCGCCTGGCCGCCTATTTGCTCGCCCTTATGCTCGCTCCGACTACGGGCTTGAACCAGCCGCGAGCAACTCCGTAATCTGCTCCGAAGAGCTTGGCCTCAAC
>DASUPX010000205.1:0-9683 GCA_036280905.1 Rubrobacter sp.
ACGGGCCACGGCTACGAGCACGTCTGGACGGGACATCTGGTCAACGAAGCCCTGTACGCGAGATCAGGACACCTGGAGCACTACAGGGAGTCGATGTTCCCGCCAATGGTGGACGGGGATACACGTTACCGCCTCAAGCCCATGAACTGCCCGAGCCACATGACGCTCTTCAACTCCAGGGCGCATTCCTACAGAGAGCTCCCCATCAGGTACGCCGAGTTTGCCACCCCCTACCGTTACGAGAAGAGCGGGGAGCTCAACGGGCTCACCAGGGTGCGCTCCCTCACCCAGGACGACGCCCATGTCTTCTGCACGGAGGACCAGATCCAGCAGGAGTTCGCCCGGGCCCTGGAGATCGTGCGCGAGGTGCTCGATACCTACGGGTTCGCCGACTATCGGGTCCAGCTCTCGCTGCGCGACCAGGACTCGGCCAAGTACGTGGCCGATGATGCCAAGTGGTCGCGGGCCGAGACGGAGCTCCGGGAGGCCCTCGACACCGCAGGTATCGCCTACCACGAGGAGACCGGCGAAGCCGCCTTCTACGGTCCCAAGGCCGACTTCATGGCTAGGGATGTGCTAGGCCGCGAGTGGCAGCTCTCCACGATCCAGGTCGACTTCATTCAGCCGGGCCGGCTCGGGTGCGAGTACATCGGCGAAGACGGCAAAGCCCACACCCCAGTACTACTTCACAGGGCCGTAACCGGCTCCACGGAGAGGTTCATGGGCGTCGTGATCGAACACTTCGCCGGCGCCTTTCCCGTATGGCTCGCCCCTGTCCAGACCGTGGTTATCCCCGTCGCCGACAGGCACGTGGGCTACGCTCGCGAGGTGCAGGGGAAGCTCGCCGAGAGCGGCCTGAGGGTCGAAGTCGACGACTCTGCCAACAGCATGCAGAAGAAGATCCGGGAGAACGCCCGCCAGAAGATCCCCTACCTGCTGATCGTCGGCGACAGGGAGGCCGAAGAAGGCACCGTCAACGTCCGCCGCCGCGGCGAGAAACAGCAAGAGGAGATGCATCTAGAGGCTTTCGCCCAGGACATCTTGCAAGAGGTGCGTTCTCGCAGGTAGTGCCGTCAGCTATGGGCCTTCAGCTATCGCTTCTTGTTCGTTGCCTGACCGCTGGAGGCTATCTAGACACGAAGCGACGGCCCGCGGTATAATCAAGGGTGTAGTTGGGGTCCGCGTCTGTTCGACGCACAAGCAAACCTAGCGTCCGTGGAGGGCGAACGGCCCCATAAATCCATTTTGAGAGGAGTGGTGCGCAGTAGCAACTGAAGAAGAGCCGCGAATAAACGGTCAGATCCGGGCGCGTGAGGTGCGTCTCATCTCGGCCGACGGCGAGCAGCTAGGCATCAAGCACATCCGCGAGGCCATGGATTACGGCGAGAGGGCCGACCTGGATCTGGTGGAGGTGGCACCCAACGCCAACCCGCCCGTGGTCCGTATGATGGACTACGGCAAATTCAAGTACCAGAAAGAGCAGGCCCGGAAGGCCGCCCGCAAAAAGCAGGTCAACGTAAACGTGCGGGAGATTAAGCTCAGGCCCAAGATCGGCGACCACGACTTCAACACCAAGCGTGGCCACGTCGAGCGTTTCCTGCGCGGTGGCGACAAGGTGAAGGTGACCATCATGTTCCGTGGACGCGAGGTCCAGCACCCGGACCTGGGGGAGAGGCTCCTCAGGCGTCTCGCGACCGACCTCGACGACCTTGGTCGCATCGAGAGCCAGCCCAACCTGGACGGTCGTAACATGGTCATGGTCATGGCCCCCAAGAAAGAGGCCCAGCAGGCCGAGAACGCCGAGCCGGGCGAACGCAGGGAGCGGGCCGCTCGCAGATAAGCAACAGTTTGATACACTAGCCTGACGCATTGAGGAGGCGAACCGGCTCTCTCCCGTGCCGCGAGCCCTTTTGCAGGTAGTACAGACCAGAAACGTGGAGGAAAAATGCCGAAGATGAAGACCCACCAGGGCGCTGCCGGGCGCTTCGTGGCGCGCAAGAACGGCAGGCTCAAGCGCCGCCGCGCCGGCCACAATCATTTCCTGGAGAAGAAGAGCCCGCAGCAGAAGCGCCGGCTCAACGCCCCGACCGACCTGACCCGCTCGGACGAGAAGAAGCTCAAGCGTATGCTGGGGGAGCGCTAGCATGGCGCGTACGGCACGCAGCGTCCACGCCCGCAAGAAGCGCCGGAAGGTCCTGGATCAGGCGAAGGGGTATCGCGGTACCAAGCATACCTCCTACAAGCGGGCCAAAGAGCAGGTCTGGAAGAGCGGGGTCTACGCCTACGAGGGACGCAAGCAGCGCAAAAGGGATTTCAGGGCGCTCTGGATCCAGCGCATCAACGCCGGGGTCAGGGAGCACGGCCTCTCTTACTCGAGGTTCATCCACGGGCTGAAGCTGGCCGAGATCGACCTGGACCGCAAGATCCTGGCCGACCTTGCGGTAACGGAGCCTGAGATCTTCGCCGCAATCGTGGTCCAGGCCCAGAACGCTCTTGACGGTAAGCCCGTCGAGCGTCGTGTCGAGGTAGAGCGGGCCGTCGCGGCGACTCAGCCAGAGACCTCCGAAGACGTGAACGCTACCGAGGCGGCCGAGCGCAAGGCCGAGGAGCTCGGGGTGGACATCACGACCGTGGAAGGATCGGGCCAGGGCGGGCGCGTGGTCGTGGGGGACGTGGACGACGCCGCAGAAAGCGACGAGTAACGGCGGATTGCCAGGCACCCCGGCGATCTCCCCCAGGCGGGCTGCGAAGCTCAAGGCCAAGAAGTACCGCGAGTCCGAACGACTGTTCCTGGCAGAAGGCGCGCAGCTCCTCGAGGAGGCTGGCGCGCCCCCGGTCCAGGTCTTCGACACGGAGGAGCAGATCCTCCGCGTCTCTACGCTAAAGACCCCGGCCGGTCCGGTCGGGGTCTTCGGCTTTCTAGACGTTCCCGTTCCGGAGCTACTTGCCAGCGTAACCCGGGTTATGTTGCTTCATGGGGTGCAGGACCCGGGGAACGTGGGGACGGCCATCCGCTCTGCGCATGCCTTCGGGGCCGGTATCGCGCTCTCCAGGGGCTCTGCCGACCTGTACAACCCCAAGACCGTCAGGGCCTCGATGGGCTCCATATTTCACGCTCCCGTCGCGCGGGAGGTCGAGTCGGTAGCGTTTCTGAACGCGGCGAGAGTGGCCGGTTTCGTCACGGTGGCCGCGATGCCCGGGGCAGGGGAGACGCCCAGAAGCCTGCCCCATAGCCCGCTCGTTATCTGTATAGGCGCCGAAGGGGCAGGATTGCCCGAACAGGTTCGCGAGGCTTGCGATACACGGATCACGATACCCTCCCTCGCACCGTCGTTGAACGCCTCGGTGGCGGCCTCCATTCTGCTCTACGAGGCGTATTCGCGTGTGCTACCATAATCGCCCATTATGACGGTGAGCGAGCGCATCGAAGAGCTGAGATCGGAGGCCCTCTCCGCCGTCGCCGCTGGCGATTCAACTGCGGTCCTGGAAGACGTGCGGGTGCGATATCTGGGACGTTCAGCGGAGCTTACGGAGATCAAGAAGAGCATAGGCAGCCTCTCCCCTGAGGAGCGCAAAGACGTGGGCAGGTCCTCCAACCTCGCCTCGCGTGAGATCGAAGCCGCCCTCGACTCGCGGCTTGACGAGGTTTCGGCCCGCGAGCGGGAAGAGCGGTTGCGCGAGGAGGCGGTGGACATCACGCTACCGGGCTCACCATACCCTAGAGGCCACCTGCATCCGTCGCTCCGGGTCATCGACGAGGTGGTCGACTTCTTCGTGGGGCTTGGCTACCGCGTTGCCGAAGGGCCCGAGATCGAGACGGACTACTACAACTTCACGGCGCTTGGGATCCCACCGGGACATCCCGCGCGCAGCATGCAGGACACGTTCTTCCTGGACGAAGGGCTCTCGCTAAGGACCCACACCTCGGCGTTGCAGATCAGGACGATGCTCGCGCAGGACCCCCCCGTGTACATCGTATGCCCGGGGCGGGTCTACCGCCGGGATTCCGACCCTACGCACACGCCCATGTTCCACCAGATCGAGGGCCTCGCCGTGGACCGGGGGCTGACGCTCGGGCACCTGAAGGGGACGCTCGCCGCCATGGCCCGCCATGTCTTTGGTTCTGGTGTGAAGATCCGGCTCCGCCCCAGTTACTTCCAGTACACCGAGCCAAGCGTGGAGCTGGATGTTAGCTGCTTCGTGTGCGGCGGAACCGACCCCGGGTGCAAGGTCTGCAAGGGCGCTGGCTGGCTCGAGATGCTCGGCGCCGGGATGGTAGATCCTGGGGTCCTCGAGGAGGTCGGCTACGACCCCGAGGAATATACTGGCTTCGCCTTCGGGATGGGTCCGGACAGGATGGCCATGGTCAAGTACGACGTGCCAGATCTGCGGCTGTTCTTCGAGGGCGACCTCCGCTTCCTGCGTCAATTCTGATCCTTAGAAGGGAAACACCTTGCGCGTTCCGTTGACCTGGCTCCACGAGTACCTCGACTTCGACCAGACCGCCTCCGAACTGGTCGACCTGTTCGCCTTGCACAGCCAGGAGATAGACGGTGTCTACCAGTTCGGGGTTGCCGACGGCGAGGTCGTCGTCGGGGAGGTTGTGGAGTTCGGTCCACATCCCAACGCGGACCGGCTCTTCGTGGCGAAGGTAGATCTGGGTGGTGAAGAGGTGCAGATCGTGGCCGGCGCCCCGAATCCCTATCCAGGCGCCCGCGTGCCCGTCGTGCTGCCCGGAAGCGTCCTGGCTGACGGGACGAAGTTGAGAAAAGCCAAGCTCAGGGGCCTCGAGTCTTACGGGATGATGATGAGCGAACGCGAGCTTGGCGTCTCCGCGGACCACGCCGGCATCCTCCTGCTCGATGAGGCGCACTCGGTTGGGCGCCCCGTCGCTGACTACTTCCCCGTCGGGGAGACCGTGCTCGACATCGACGTCACCCCCAACAGGCCGGACCTGTGGGGCATGATCGGGGTCGCAAGGGAGCTCGCGGCTATCCTCGGGGTCGGCTACCGTATACCGGGGTTCGTTCCGCAGACGGGTGGCAGGCCGTCGGCCGACTTCGGGCTGAGGGTGGAAGATGAAGAACTCTGCCCGAGGTACGACCTGCGTCGTGTCTCGGATCTCATGCCCGGAAGGCAGGCGCCGGTGTGGATGCGACGTCGCGTGTACGCCGCCGGCATGCGGCCCATCAACGCTGTAGTCGATGCCACCAACTACGTCATGCTGGAGACCGGCCAGCCCATACACGCCTTCGACGCGTCGAAGGTGCAGGATGGCATAGTCGTGAGGCGGGCAAGGAGGGGAGAGAAGATCACGCTCCTCGACGGTTCCACCCGCCGGCTGGACGAAGAAATGCTGGTGATCGCCGACGAGGAGCGGGGCCTCGTGATCGCCGGGATTATGGGTGCTGAGGACGCCGAGGTTGGAGAGGAGACCATAGACACCCTCATCGAGGTCGCGAACTTCACGGGACGAAACATCCTCAGGACCTCGCAGAAGCTCGGGCTGCGCACCGACGCCTCGGGCCGCTTCGAGCGGGGCCTCGATCCGAACATGGTTGACTTTGCCATGCAGCGGGTGACCGCCCTTCTTACGCACTTCCCGGGCGGACGCGTCGCCGAAGACGACCTCAGCCACTACCCAGAGCCTGTCGACCCCTGGCAGGTAGGGATGCGCCTGGATCGGGCGGAGCTCCTGCTTGGCATTCCCGTCGAGCCGGACGGTGCGGTCGAACGGCTCCGGGCGCTCGGGTGTGAGGTCGAGCGGGAAGATGGCCGGTTGTCTGCTGTGGTGCCGACCTTCAGGCGAGACCTTCGGCGGGAGGTGGACCTGATCGAGGAAGTCGGACGCCTGATCGGGCTGGACAGGGTGCCCGAGACGTTACCGGCCGTTCCTCAGGCCGGCAGGCTAACGGAAACCCAGCAACGGGATCGTAACCTGCGGCGTCTGCTCGCAGCCCTCGGGTTCGCCGAGGCAATCACCTACCCGTTTGGTCCTGAGCGCTGGACGAAAGACCTTGGCCTCGACGACGATACAGTCGTTATGCAGAACCCGCTCAGCGTCGAGGGCAGCCGACTCAGAACGACCGTCCTCTCCGGGCTGCTCGACGCTGCCGCCCGCAACCGATCCTTCGGTGCCAGGGGCGCCTCGCTGTTCGAGGTGGGCACTGTATTCTCCGACGATCCGCTGCCGGGCGACGTGAGGGATGTTGCCCTGCGGTTCCGCATGACCGGCGACCCTGGCGGCGAGGACGAAGAACTGCTCATGGGCGTACGTGAGGAGAACAGGGTTGGGGTCATGCTAGCCGGAACGGTAAGGCCGGCTGGTTGGAGTGTTCCCGAGGTCCGGGCTGGTTTCTTCGAGGCGAAGGGAATTGTCGAACGGCTCGTGCCCGGGGCCAGGTTCGTTCGTGCCGAAAAGCCGTTCCTTCACCCAGGTCGCTCCGCCATCGTGCTCGTCGGCGAGAAGGAGGCCGGATGGGTGGGGGAGGTGCACCCCGAGGTCGCGGAGAGGTTCGAACTGGCCGGTTGGCCCGTGGCGGCCCTGGAACTCCACGTGGCCCTCTGCCAGCCCGATCCGGAGCCCCGGTTCGAGGCATTCGTCAACGTGCCCGCCGTCGCCAGGGATCTCGCCGTCCTGGTTGAGGAGGGGCAACCCGTCGGGGATATTCTGGACGCCGTCTATGCTCTCTCCAGCTCGATGCTCACCGAGGCACGCGTCTTCGACGTGTACGCGGGGACCCAGGTGCCTGACGGACAGAAAAGCGTCGCGCTCGCCTTCACGTTTCAGGGTGAGAAGACCCTCACGGACGCCGAGGTCGACGACGAGGTCGGGCGCATCGTGGCCGGGCTCGAGGAAGCGTTCGGGGCGCGCGTCAGGAGCTAGCGGAGTTCGGTCGCCACTCGTCTCTCACGATGCTCATCAAGATGGCGTCGTGGAAGCCGGAGTCCCGCTTTATGGCCTGTCGGTAGCGTCCCTCTACCGCGAAACCCAGCTTCTCGTAGGCTGCGATGGCCTCACCGTTGAAGTCGAAGGCGCTCAGGCCAACACGATTCAGGCCGAGCTCCTCGAAGCCGTAGCGCAAGAGGAGTTCTATGGCCTCGGTGCCGTAGCCCCGGTGGCGATCGTCTGGATGGCCCACGATAACCGAGAGCTCCGCCGATTCGTTGGCGCCGCTAATGTTCATGAGGCTGATCACGCCCACGGGCACTTCTGAGTCCTTGACGTGGATTGCGAAAGAGTCATCCACCGGAGAGAGCTCCCTGTCTTCGAAAAGCCTCTCGACGGCCGAACGGCTCAGGGGGTGGGGCGCCCAACTGGTGAGGTGCCAGATCTCGGGGTCCCCGTACCAGGTGGCGTAGAGCCCGTAATTCGAGCGGGCGTGGCGGCGCAACTCGACCGTCTCGCCTTCCAGCTTTCTGGTTCTCGCGCCAAGCCGCACGGCAGAGAATATACCGGGTTCGATTACGATACGCCACGTTGCGTTTCGGTACCTCCGGGACACACTCTCTAGTGCCGGTTGCAACTCCCCTGGGTTTCGTGGTTAGAATAGGGGCCGAAAATCGGGAGTCCTGACACAAGGAGGCTGCGGGAGTGACGTACTCGTCCGGCAAAAACCTGTTCATAGAATTGCCGGGCTGGCCTGGAACGGGGTCCGCTTCCGCCAGCGGGGACGTCCAGCGTGCCTAAGCCAGTAGGTCGCTCCCAGCGTTACATGCCCGGGCTCGACGGGCTGCGGGCCATCGCCGTTCTTGCCGTAATCGCCTACCACCTGGACTTCGGTTGGGCGCCAGGAGGTTTGCTCGGGGTTGGCGTCTTCTTCACCCTGAGCGGGTACCTGATCACGGATCTTCTTCTCGGGACGAGGGCAGCCACGGGTAGCCTCAAGCTGGGTGAGTTCTGGATCAGGCGCGCCAGGAGGCTCCTGCCTGCCCTCTACCTGATGATCGTCGCGGTGGTGGCGTGGGTCACCCTGTTCGAGAGGACGTTCCTCTCCGGCCTGAGGGGCGACGTGATCGCCGCATTCTTCTACGTTAGCAACTGGTGGAATATCGCCCGGGAGGCCTCTTATTTCGCCAGGTTCGGGCCTCCTCCGCCGCTGGAGCATCTGTGGTCGCTGGCGGTGGAGGAGCAGTTCTACCTCATCTGGCCGTGGCTGGTGTGGCTGGTCCTGTTCGTTACCCGCAAGCGCCCCGTCACCGCGGGCCTGGCGCTGACCGGCCTGGCGCTGGGTCTCTCGGCTGCCTCGGTTATCGCCATGTGGGTGCTCTACCAGCCCGGCATCGATCCGACGCGGGTCTACGAGGGGACCGACACCCGCGCCTTCGGCCTGCTCATCGGCGCGGCACTGGCCGTGGTGTGGCCAAGCCGGGCCCTGAGCGCGAGCCTCGCGCACAGGTCACGCGTCCTGCTGGACGGCATCGGCGTCGTGGGGCTCGTGATCATAGCGCTCCTGATCTGGCGCACCAGTGAGTACTCGCCGTTTATGTACCACGGCGGTATCTTGCTGCTGACCCTCGCGACGACAGCGACGGTGGCCGCGCTGGCACACCCGGCTACCGTACTTGGCACCGCCGTAGGCTGGGCGCCGCTACGTTGGATAGGTGTTCGTTCATATGGAATTTACCTCTGGCATTGGCCGATCATCGTGCTGACCGACCCACCCCTGGATCAGGAGCCGACCCTCACGCTGCAGGCGCTGCAGGTGGCGGCTACGATCATCGTGGCCGCGATCTCCTGGCGGTTCGTGGAGGAGCCGATTCGCCGCGGGGCCATCGGGAACCTGTGGGGAAAGCTGAGATCCGGGGAGTGGCGACGTCCGGCATCGTCCCGCCGGCAGCGCCGGCGCCGGTTCGCCGGGACCGCCGTGGCGCTCGTGCTGGTTGGCGTGTTGGCCCTCGATGCCGCCGGTCTGTCAGGCATCGTAGCTCCTCAGACTTCGGAGAGCAGCAAGATGACGGCGGCAGCCCAGAAAGAGCCGTCACACCCGAACGTGTCCTCTCGCAACACGGTAGAGGTCCCGGGCAAGGCGGGGGAAGAGAAGGGTTCTGGGGGGGATGATGGCGCACGGGAGTCGACGAACTCCGCAGACGAGGAACAAGCGTCCGGGCCTGGAGATGCGGCGTCGAAGAACAGCACTTCTTGTGAGTCGGTAGCGTATATTGGCGATTCGACCTCGGAGGGCATGGTGCTGCCCAACTACCTGCCCAACCCGAAACAGCGCCTTGACGCACAGTACGCGCGGGTCGGCGCCACAAAACAGTTCTTCGAGATTTCCGGCGCGCGCTCCATCGTGGAGACGTTGAGCACGACGCAGGCCTCCGGCCTCGAACTCGTGAAGCAACTGAACGCGGAAGGTTTCGAGGGCTGCTGGGTGATCGGGCTCGGCACCAACGATGCCGCCAACGTCTACGTGGGTTCGGCGGTGGCCCTGCAACCACGCGTCGACCAGATGATGAAGTTGATGGGTGACCAGCCGGTGCTGTGGGTCACGGTAAGGTCGCTGGTGACCAGCGGACCCTACGCGGATGAGAACATGCAGAAGTGGAACCAGACCCTGGAAGCCAACTGCGACAAGTACCCGAATTTGCGCGTCTTCGACTGGGCATCACTAACCAGGGACGACTGGTTTATCGAGGATGGAACCCACTACACCTCGGAGGGCTACAGACACCGTGCCCGC
>DASUPX010000206.1:0-5152 GCA_036280905.1 Rubrobacter sp.
GAGTAGTAGGAAGGCCGGGGGGTCTCGGGGGGCTACCACTCTTCGACCTATCGAGTCTGATGGCGGTTCTTTCCCTACCAGGGCTCTGCCTGTAGACGCGTCTTCATTCCCTGGGTCGCCACCGGCACGAGCTAGCGCACGGACCGTTGCCAAACAGGACCATACGAGGCTGCAGAAGGAACGGACGCTAGCCGCGTTCGAGCACCAATGAACCTTCACGGCGGTCAAAGACGGTGCCCATCTCGGCTGACAGGCGTTCCATCCGGTTCAGGATAGATTCTCGCTCGCCGCCCGTAGCGAGGTCAACCCGTGCGTAAGAGAGCTTGACCGGGATAAGGTCCAGACGCTCGAATCGGCCTTCCGCTACGGATACCCGAAAGAGGAAAGACCAGTCGTTACGGAGCTCGCGGTTCACTGCGTAATCGTCGATAAAGTCACCCGTATCATAAAGGATGGGCTTGCCGCGGTAGATCTCCACCCCATGGAAGACGTGCGCACTGTGCCCGTAATAGATATCTACCCCTAATTCGATGACTGCACGGGCAAACCGGCGGAAGATCTCGTTGGGGCTCTGCACCATGTTCGGGCCCCAATGGTTGGAGAATACGACCGTGTCTGCTCCCCTTGCGCGCACGGCCGACACCGCCCTCTCCAACCTCCGAAGTACCGTTGGCCTCACGGAGACCGGCAGGTAGTTCGTACCTGGCCGGTCGGTTCCGGCCGCAAACGGCGGCTCGTTGTCCGTGAACGCCAGAAGCGCTACCCGGTGCCGATCCGGCGGTACGGTGAGGATGGCCGGATCTGCGGCTTCCTCTCGGTTACGACCCGCTCCGGCGTGCCGAATGCCGGTCGCGTCCAGGTGTTCCAGGGTATCGAGCAACCCTTGTTCTTCGAAGTCTAAGATGTGGTTATTGGCCAACGAACAGGCATCGATGCGAGCCGTCCGCAAAGTCTCGACGGCAGAGGGTGGGGTTCTGAAATGGAACACTTTGGGCGTACGGATCCACGGCCGACCTTTGTCCGTGATAGCGCACTCTAAGTTGGCGATGCGTAGGTCCGCTTCGTTTAGAAGAGGCATCACGTCGCCCCACGGCTCCTCGGGCCGCATTCGGTAGCTAAGAGCCTCGGCAACCTTGCGTCCGAGCATGACGTCGCCCATCAGCGCCAGGGTAATCATTCGCCAGTAGGTGCCAAACGACCTGCCCAACTTCCGCCGCGCCGATCACGCAAACGTTTCACCTTGTGCCGATAACCCACCGCATCAAACACCTCGTGCGTTGAGGAGTCTTAAGGAACCGTATCGCTCATTCCTCATAAAGGATCTCGCCCCGAGATAGGCGACGGGCAATATCGTAGGTCTGCCCTTGGGAACGCATCGTAGGAGAGTGGGCCGCCAGGTAACGCGCCGCCGCCACCAAAACGTGCGCGCCGACCGTGGTCCCACGCAAATAGTCATACTGCATAAAGGCAGCCTCGACGGCCTGTATGGTATGGAAGTTGCGGTCCTCCCTGAGGAGCAGACTCCCCATGACTGCCAAGAGTCGGTCGGTCTCTCCCCCACTGTAGAGGTAGCCGGCCACCATCTTGCCCGCCTCGTCCACCCTCTGCCGTTCGTCCAGCAGCACAGGGAGTTCGGCCAACAACTCTTCTGGCAACACCCCCGAACCGTCGGGCTCGGGTACACGCGCGGGCGGCACGTTGAGGAAGCGGTCGAGGTGGACGCTCATCGCAGCGTCGAAGACCCCTCGCAGTAGCTCCCCAGAGGGGATCCGTCGCAGCCCCTGGTAGACGGCGTTCGAGAAGGTGAAGGTGTGCAACGCGGTGTCCCAGTCCCCGAACTCGTTGGTGGTGGGAAACCGTGCTATACGCAGCGCAGCGGCGTAGGCTACCGCCCCGGCCAGCTCCTCTTCGGATGCGCCCTCCCGCAGCGCCTCGAGGAGCGCCTCGGCGATGTCCTTGGGCTCCTCCTCTAGTAGAACGGCAGCCAGTTCCTCTCGGCCCTCCCACCTTCTACGCCCGGCTCGAGTCTCTTCCAGCAGGTTCGGCAACCGCTCGAAGGCGTCCTCGAGAATCTCCGCCAGGTCCACGGGGTTACGCCAGGAGTTCGACTCCTCCATGCGCCTCGCGCCCACGTACCCTTCGGCCAGGCTAGAGAGGACTGTCGCCGCATGTGACCATCCGGCCACGTCGAGCGCTTCGAAGGCCTTGTTGGTGAAGTCCAGTACGTGCCCTGAGTCGAGGTAGCGATGATCCGTAGCGGCGGAGAAGAGCATGTCCGCCATCAGGGCGTGATCGGCCCCGGCGCGCACCGCAGAGACGATGCAGCGCTCTGCCCCCTCCGAGTCGCGCACCTCGACGAATCGTCTGAACCACCCCTTGAGCGTAGCCAGATCCACCGTCTCGGTCGGTAATGGACGTAGGACGAACCTCGGCGGCTGGCCCGCGGTGTCACGCGAGACAGCCGAAAGGCCGTGGTAGAGGGCGCGCGAACGGTCCTCGATCCTCAAGTGAGGCAAGAGGTTCATCATGCACGCGTGTATGGTCAGCCCTTGACCCCACCCTGCTCGTCGGTAGCTGGCGCCAAACTCTAGCCCGGCGCGGAAAGGCTCTGCGGGGTCTTCCCCCGTGCTCAGCAACCCGATGGCCGACTTGGCCACGACCAGGGAGATGTTGCGCTCCAGCCCCTCCCTCAGGCGTTGGCGCAGGTAGGCAGGCCGGTCCTCCTGCGGCGAGAGATCGACCCACACCTCACCGTCCCTGACCTCCACCGGGAACACGCGCGCCTCGTCGGCGAACTGGTCGAAGGTGCCACCGCTCTCGAGATCGAAGCGGGCGTGGTGCCAGTGGCAGGTCAAGATGCCGTCTTGCAGGGTGCCCCGGTGCAAGGGAAAGCCCATGTGGGGACAGCGGTTGTCCACGGCGTGCACCCTGCCATCTTGGAAGAAGAGCGCTAGCGAGTGCCCGGCAACCCGGACGGAGGCGCGCCCAGCGGTGCGTACGTCGTCCAGCCTAGCGGCTCGCACGAAGCTATCCGAAATGGTATCCAGCGGCGTAACCCCTTTCTCGTGTACACATCACTTTATGACACGTACGGTGCGGAGTCCAGATCCCTGAGCGCGGCACGCCCGCCGGTGAGGGCTGCCGCAAGTAGTGCAGCTATGGTCGGGGCCCAGGTTCACACCTGCCCCACGACGCCAACCGGGATGCCAGCCGCTCTCGGTACCCACACTATGCACGTGATTCCAAACGTGAGGAGAAGAAAGGTCACTGAGGGGTGGCGTCGGATCAACTGAGCCGCTCCCCTACCTCCTACCACCTCGCCCGCTGGTTCGCGCTAAGACAGACTGTCCGATAGTTTCTCTGTCGTCATCCTTCACTCCTTTATGTAATTTACGGATTTTGCAGGGAATACCCTGGGCATACAGCCGGCATGATCCGAAGCGTCGTCCCCGAGTCCGAGATCGTGCACCGAATCGTTGCCAGGGCGGACGACTAGCGCGCTGGTGTACAGCCAAAACGGTGGACTCGCGGCCGGTCGAGGGACGATCGTAATGGCTCAGGCGGCTCGGACGAAGCCTCTGGTGAGCGCGATCAGCCAGGCGGTTCCGAAGAGCCAGCCCCCAAGGACGTCGCTCGGCCAGTGCTCCCCAGCGTACACGAGCGAGACACCGATCACCAGGATCGACACCGACGCGGCCCCGAGCGCGACGACCTGGATAGGACGCGGCAACGGCGCCCACCAGACGAGGTAGACGACCACGCCCAACAGCACCACCGAGAGACAGGCGGTAGTGCTCGGGAAGCCATAGCCCTGCTCCGCGTCGAGGACGTGTACCAGCTCGGCCGACGGACGCGGGCGTGCCACGATCCGCTTGAGTGCGATGCCCGTGAGCAGGCCGGTGAGGCTTGCCAGGAAGACTAAAGCGGCCGACGACCAACGTCTCAGGAGCAGCGTGACGGCCAGCGCCGTTGTCAGAACCGGCCACACCACGATGTCGGCCCTAAAGAGCAGCGCCCCAACGAGGCCGCCCAGCCCGCCCAGCCCCTGGAGTAGCCTGGCCACGAGCAGGTCGCCCGGCAGCGGGCCAGCCCCCCGAGCGGCGAACGCCAACGCGGTCCCGGCAGCGGCCAGCACCACACAGGCGACGATAATCGATCGCCCGACGCGCCGGTCTACTTGTTTATCGGCTTCCCTCACGTCGACATCCTCGTGACCAGGGCATGATGCCATCGTGGGAGACCAGGGGCATCCTCCCATATTCGGACCCTGAATAGCGTAGTGGGCCTCAGAGAAGCCTCCTTCCAGGCACTTCGCTGAATAAGGCTAAGGAAGGGCCGGAGCTTCAATGCCCGGCCAGAGGACTCTCGCGGGAGGGCTTCACCTGACCGAACTAGCCCAGCGGACCCTCGTCACCAAGCAGGTCCTGCTCTACTCCATCAACCAAGATGCGCGTCGCGCAAGGTGGAAGTGTCGATTTAGAACCGGGAGTTTGGAACTTCGGACTAGTGCCTGGCAAGGGAACAATGCTCAGTTTGAGGTTCTCGATTCCTAATTCTCGTACAGCTCCCGCGCCATCTCGAAGACCTCTCGCTGGTTGCGGATTACATCGTCACCCTTCGCTTCGTGCGAGGTACCGGGGGTCTCGGCGATCGTTCCGCCCGCTCCGTCCGGATCTCCCGTCTGCGGCGGGATCTCTTCTGAAGCCGCCTGCGCCGGGCGACGCTGGCTCGGGGCAGCCGTCGGTGGCGACTCTTCTGTGGCCGGCGCCTCTCCTCCCGCGGCCCTGACCTCGAGGCGTGGCTTCGAACCCAGGCGCTCCTCAAGGTCCGCGCCCAGTTTGTCGTGGTGTACCTTCTCCCTGGCCATCTCGACGTGGAAGCTCTGATCCTCGGGGTAGACGAGGCGAAGCCGCAGGAGATCATGCGGGCGTTCAGGAAGTCCTGGGAACAGAACAAACCCCACTTCATCGTGGTGGCCGCTGAGGGAGCGCCTCTCTCGGCCGAAGACATCCACAGGTACATAAACGACACCGAGGGGGCGTTCAAATCGCGCCTGACGGTGTTGGGGCACGTCCAGCGAGGCGGGAGCCCCACGGCCTTCGACCGGTTACTGGCTAGTCGTATGGGAACGGCAGCGGTTACAGCGCTCTCC
>DASUPX010000207.1:0-13407 GCA_036280905.1 Rubrobacter sp.
CGGAGGAAGGCTACCTGCGCAATGGATGGAGACCACGCGGGACGCCGCTGACGCTGGCATCGAGATAGTCAGCGGCCTCCACCAGCGCCTCGCGCCGGAGTTTCCGGGCAAGCCGGTGTGGGATGTACGCGAGCCCCCTGATGACATCCCGCTCTTCAGCGGAGAGGGCTTCGAAGTAGGGCCGAAGGTCGCGCTCACCGTAGGCACGGACAGCGCCATCGGCAAGATGACGGCGACCCTGGAGATCGAACGCTCCGCCAGGAAGGCTGGCCTCAGCGCCGAGTTCGTCCCGACCGGCCAGACGGGCATCGTCATCGCCGGCTGGGGCCTCTGCGTCGACGCCGTGATCTCCGACTTCATAGCGGGCGCCGCCGAGCAACTCGTCCTGGAGGCCGCCAGAACCTCGCCGGACCTGATCCTGGTCGAGGGCCAGGGCTCGCTGGGCCACCCCGCCTATTCCGGCGTAACGCTTGGCCTCCTGCACGGCTCCTGCCCGGACTGCCTGGTCCTCTGCTCCGCGGACCCCGCCGAAGAGGTCTTCCGCGGCGTCCCGCGCCCCAACCCCTCCCGCATAGCCCGCCTCTACGAGGAGGTAGCAGCCCTCGTCAAACCAGCCCCCGTGGTAGCCGTCAGCCTGAACACGAAAGGCCTAGACGAAAGACAGGCACAGGCACTTCTCACCGCCGTCTCCCAGGAGACCGGCCTCCCCACCGCCGACCCCTTCCGCGGTTCTGCCACCCCCATCCTGGAAGCAATCCTCAACACACCAAAAACCACCCCCATTAACCAGACGTAGGTAGGTTCGACAACCGCCCACAAACCGCCGAAAGCGAGGCGAAGCCGAAGCGTTGCCGACGAGCGAGGCCAGAGGCCGAGCGTGCCGACGAGCGACCGGAGGGGGCGTGCCGAAGACCCGCCGCGGGCGGCGCGCTATGTTAATATCTCGGCGTGGCACGATGCCTGACGCTCAACGCGAGCTACGAGCCCGTGGCCCTGGTTACGGTCAAGAGGGCTATCGTCCTCGTCGTCTCTGAAAAGGCCGAGATCGTGGAGGCGAACCTGGAGCGCCGCTTCCGTTCGGAGAGAGCCGAGTACCCTTACCCGCTCGTAATCCGGCTCGTCAAGTACGTCGAGATCCCCCGCCGCCTGCGCAAGCATGTTACGAACGCCATCCTGTTCGCCCGCGACAACTACCGTTGCCAGTACTGCTCCAAACACCGCAACGACCTGGGACGCCGCGACCGGCTCACCCGCGACCACGTAAAGCCCATCTCCCGCGGCGGCACCAACACCTGGGACAACGTGGTAACGGCCTGCACCAAATGCAATGCCAGGAAAGGCAACCGTCTCCCCATGGAATGCGGCATGTACCCCAAGAGCACACCCAAAGAACCCCGCTACGTGGTGATGGTCTGGTACTCCCGAGACCTGAACGAAGTCCAACGCCGCTACGTAGACCAGTTTTACGGAGGCCTGCCGGCCACCTAGCACGCCGCCTGCGGCGGCTTGTCAGCACACTACGGCCTTCGGCCTCCGTTTGTCGGCACGCTCAGGCTGACGCCTTCGCTTGTCAGCAACGCTTCGCCCGGCTCCGCCAGGCTCGCTTTCAGCCAGATCCCTCTGCGGCCCGCACCCTTCCGCTCTAACGATTCGATGCTCAGGACAGGTTGGTAGTCGAAGCCACCGCTACGGATCGAGACGACCAGCCGAAAGCGAGGCGAAGCCGAAGCGTTGCCGACAAGCGAAGGCGAAGCCGGAGCGTGCTGTAGGCTATAATCCTTTTCGTCACCTAGACAGAGGCGAGATTTTCTTGGACCACAACGATTTCGCGAAGAATGTGGAACGCATCGTCGGAAACGTGGAGCATGCCGTCTCCGGGAAGCGAGAAGGTGTTTTTCTGGCCGTGGTGGCGATGCTTGCCGGCGGGCACATTCTTATAGAGGACGTTCCCGGCGTCGGGAAAACGCTCCTGGCCAAATCGCTCGCCCGGTCGCTCAGGGCCGAGTTTCGGAGGATACAGTTCACGCCGGACCTTCTCCCCGCCGACGTCACGGGGCTGAACGTGTACAACCAGGGCGATGGGGGATTCGAGTTCTGGGCCGGGCCCGTGTTCGCCAACGTGGTGCTGGCCGACGAGATCAACCGCGCCAGCCCCAAGACGCAGAGCGCCCTGCTCGAGGCGATGGAGGAAGAGTCGGTGACGGTTGACGGGGTGACGCGCGACCTCGCCCCGCCGTTCTGCGTGATCGCCACCCAGAACCCCGTGGAGCACGAGGGCACCTATCCGCTGCCGCACGCGGAGCTCGACCGGTTCATGGTCAAGATGCAGGTCGGGTACCCCGACGAGGACGCCGAGACGGAGATGCTCAAGCTCTCCCAGTACCCCGTGGCCGACCTCTCCCCGGTGGTCGGGGTGGAGGAGTTTCTCCAGATGCGCAAAGTTGTTGAGGAGGTCTACGCCAGCGAGGCCGTCTTGCGGTACGTGGTCTCCGTGACCTCGGCCACCCGCGAGCACGAGGACGTATACCTCGGCGCCTCCCCCCGCGCCAGCAGGATGCTGCTGGCGGCCTCCAGGGCGAGGGCGGCGGCAAACGGGCGCTCGTACTGCACGCCGGACGACGTCAAGGCGATGGCCCAGAGCGTGCTCTCGCACCGGATCTTGGCCACCGCCACGGGCCCCGAGGACGGCCTCGATCCCGACGAGGTGACGCGCGAGATCGTGCAGGACATCCTGCGCTCCGTGCCCGTGACCGAGGCGGTCTAGGTAGCCTTGGCACCGTCGGGCGCGTCAGGAGGCGCGTCAGCGGGCGCCTCGGGTAGCACGTCGCGTCTCACGGTGAGGCCCACGGCGCGGGGGTGGCAGGCTCTCGCCTTCGGGGTGCTCACGCTGGTGGTGGCGCGCCTGATCGGCACCACCCAGTTCCACCAGCTCGCCTACCTCCTGCTTGCCCTGCCGCTCGCTTCCCTCGTCCTCGGGATCGTCGGTTCGAGGGGGCTGGCCTACTCGCGCTCCCTGCCCCCGGGCACCCGCATCACGGCGGGCAAGGAGGCCAGGCTGCGGCTCTTGCTGGAGCGCTCACGCTTCGGGGCGGCGAAGGTCAGCGTGGTGGACCGGCTCCCCGAAAGGCGCGAGTTCGATTTCCCGGGGTGGAGAAAAGACAAGAAGTTCGAGGTTCCCATCTCCTTCGCCCGCCGTGGTGTGTACCGGTTGGGCCCGGCCGAGATCCGGCTGGTTGATCCCTTCGGCCTCCTCGCCTTCGCCAGGCGGTTCGAGGAGAGAACGGAGGTGGTCGTCTACCCCTCGGTCTACAGGCTTGGAAGCTTCCCGCTGCTCGGCGGGAACGTGGACGCCGGAACCAGGGGCGCCCGCGGCAGGAGGGGCGAGGAGTTCTCGAACCTCAGGGAGTACCGCAGGGGGGACGACAGGAGGCATATCCACTGGAAGAGCCTGGCCCGCACGGGGGAGCTCTTCGTAAAGGAGTTCTCCGTGCAGGCCCCGAGGCGCCACACGGTTGCCCTGGACCTGCGCAGGGAGGGCCTGCGGGTGCAGGAGCAGGAGGTCGAGGACGCCGTCTCGGTGGCCGCCTCGCTGATAACGTACCTCAAGCGCGAGGGCCTGCCCTTCCGGCTGCTCGCGAAGGAGGCCGAGGCTGGCTTCGGCTCCGACGAAGACTTCTACTGGAGGGAGATGCGCTCCCTCGCCATGGCCCGAGCGGACGGCGTTCGCCCCCTCGGGGAGACCCTGATCGAAAGGCGGGGGGCCCTTGGGGAGGCTGTCGTGATCGTCTCGCGCACCCGCGATGAGGAGCTGCCTCGCGCGGTGCGCAAGCTAAGGGAGGCGGGTCTCTCCGTGATCGTGGTCGCACTCGCCACCCACACCTACAGGACGCCGGCCATGCCTGGTAGCGCTTCCGGGGCCGCGCGCGAACGCGAGGCGGAGTTTCTAGGGCGCGTCGGCCGGCTGGAGACTGCGGGGGCCACGGTCCGCACCATCAGCCACCCTGATGGGATCGAAGGTCTCTTCGGCGCGAGGATGGTCGGGGCCCTGTGACGGGAGGGGCGAGATGGTGGCTCTACGGGGCGGCGCTCGCCGCAGGCGGCGCGTTCAGCATCCTGTTCAACGGCGAGACCTACCGTGTCGGCGACGGGGGGTTCGGAGATCTCTCCGTGGTCTCCCTCATCGCCGGGGACAGGGCCTTCTTGCCGCTGCTCCTCGCGGCCGTCGTGGCGGCGCTGGTGGGCTCGGCGGGCAGGTGGCGCTTCCTTCTCGTCGTTCCCGCCACGGTCGTCTACACCATCGTCGCCGTGTACGGCCTGGAATTTCTCCCCGAGCTCTTCTCGGTCTCGGGGTGGCGCGAGATCTCCGTCGTCCTGGGCCGCGACGTTTACGAGGCGGCGAACATCATGTACGCCGAGCCAATACCGTACAGCCTGGCCCCCGGCCTCTTCCTCATCCTCATACCCGTGGTCATGATCCTGGTCGCCTTCGCCACCTCGGCAACCATCTACGAGAGGAGCCCCGTCATCTCCATGGCCGTGCTCGGGCTCACCATAGGCGTGCTCTCGACCATCAGCTTCGAGGACGGGGCCGGTATCTTCTTCGCGGTGTTCCTGGCGTGCACCGTGGGCCTGCTCCTCTCCCTAGATAGGGCCGGGCCGGAGGACCCCGGCCGCCCCGCCATCGCGGCCGGGGTCTTCGTGGTCGCGCTCGTGCTCCTCATCCCCAGGTTGCCCTTCTCCGACGAGACGGTCAGCCCCGGTGCGATAGATTGGACGCGCATAGGGACGGGCGGCACCTCCAGGCTCGACGTCCAGGCCGACGTGGGGGACTACCTCACAGCAGGTAGGGACGCCGAGCTCATGCGCGTCCAGAGCACGGAGCCGCTGCTGTGGCGCGGCGGGACCATGGACTACTTCGACGGCGTGAGGTGGCTGGACACAACCCGTCCCGGAGACGACGACGGGGAGGAAATCTCCCCCGGCGTCGAGACCCGACCCGTGGTGCAGAGGGTGCAGGTGCTCAACGCCCGCACGGACATAATCTTCGGAGGGTACAGAATAGTCGAGACCTCCGAGCCCTTCGGGGCCGCGGTACAGAACTCCGACGGCTCGTGGTCTATGGAGACACCCTTCGAGGAAGGCGACTCCTACCAGTTGCTCTCGCAGGTGCCCCAGCCCACCGCGGCGCAGCTCAGGAGTGCAGGCGTCGACTACCCTTCTGTCGTGACGCAGAAGTTCCTGCAGCTCCCGGACGATACACCGCCCGTAGTCGCGCAGACGGCCGACCGGATCGAACGCAGATACGACCCCCAGACGCCCTATGACGAGGCGCGCGCTATCGAGCAGTACCTGACCTACGACGGCGGCTTTACCTACAACCTGGACGTGAGCTACCGCCGGGCCGACAAGGCGATAGAGGAGTTCCTTGGCGACGGCAAGGAGGGCTTCTGCACCCAGTTCTCGACCTCGATGGCGCTCCTCTTGCGCGAGATGGGCGTGCCCTCGCGGGTGGTCTACGGTTCCACCTCGGGCGAAGAGGTGGGCAGGAACGAGTACCTGGTCAAGGGCTCCAACATGCACACCTGGGTGGAGGCCTACTTCCCGGGGGTCGGCTGGTACCCCTTCAACCCGACCCCGGGCTTCTCCATGCCAGCCGCGATGGAGGCGAACGCCCCACGCCCCGACCTCCCGCTGGCCGACCAGGGCAGTCAATCGGAGAACGATAACCTGGACCAGCGCAGGTCCGAGCGCGAGAGGGCGCAGCAGACGCCCCAGGAACAGAACGAGAACCCCACAGATGGCAACCCCACGGGCAACCCCGGGGATGTTGCCATCCCCGTGTGGCCACTGCTCGTCCTGTTGCCCGTGCTGCTCGTGGCCGCCGTACCCCTCTCCAAACGCGCGCTCCTGGCCCGGGGCAAGCCCGAGAACCTCTACAGGGACCTCACCGGCCGCCTGCGCGACGTGCTACCGCCGGGCAAGAGCCACGTCGCCGACTCGCCGGCGCTGACCCCGACCGAGCGCATGTTGCTCCTCGCAGGGGCAGCCGGCGTGGAGGAGGAGCCCCCGACCCGTTTCGCCCGGGCCTACTCCGAGTACCTCTACTCAGCTCACGCCGACGAGGAACGTCTCACTACCGACTACCAGGACGCAATAGAGGCCTACGTAAGGTTGCCGGGCTGGCGCAGGGCGCTCGGGGCCCTCAACCCGGCCTCGCTGCTCGTCCGCGCCGGAGCATACGCCTCCGCCCGCAAGACACGGCTCGTCAAGAAGTTGCGCGGAAAGCTCCGATAGCTGAAAGCTGATGGCTGACAGCTTTCAAGCGTTGAAGTATACGGTTTGCGGTGTAATAATTTCCCTACCAACATGACGACTACAGCACGGGAGGTGCTGATGCAGCAGAAAGAAGAGACTACCATCGTCGCCATCACCGACAATGCCGCAGAGAAGGTCAAGGCCCTCATGGCCCAGGAGGGCGAAGAGGATCTCGCGCTGCGCATCGGCGTCAGGCCCGGCGGCTGCTCCGGTTTCCAGTACAGCATCTACTTCGACGACGAGATCGCCGACGACGATGAGGTCCTCGAGACCAAGGGCGTCAGGGTGCTCGTCGACGCCATGAGCGTCCCCTACATCATGGGCAGCGAGTTCGACTACGTGGACGGCCTCATGGGTGCCGGCTTCGCCGTGAACAACCCCAACGTTCAGGGTGGCTGCGGTTGCGGTAGCTCGTTTACCTGTTAGTTAGCTTTCAGCCTTCAGCTGTCAGCTCTCGAATACCCAGGGCCCGGGGCACTACGCTCCGGGCCTTATTTGTGCTGATGCCGAATCTGGTTGCTTGACAACGGTGGGCTATCATCGCGCGGGCCTACGTCTCCTAATACCCGTGGATTCCCGCTTTCGCGGGAATGACGGATGAGAGGTACTCGGCGTGCGCCAACAGTCGGAAAGCGTAACCGTTCGGACAAGGTGAGTTTGAATCCGGTCGAGAGTAAAGGTGCTCAAGCGGCGAACAAGACGAGGCACCACCTTCTGCGTCATTCCCGCGAAAGCTGGAATCCACGAGTTGCAAAGACGTGGGGCCTGATGGAGGGTGGTATCGCTGTTTGCCCGGTGTTTACTGGAGGCGTTTGGCCATAAAGATGTCGGGTTTGCCCCAGCCGTTTGCGTCTGGCATCGCGCCGATGAGCGAGTAACCGAGCCTGGAGTAGAACTCGTAGGGGTGTCCGCGCAGGTTTTGTATGTTCTCCAGGTGACCCAGAACGTCGGGGTAGAGATCCTTGCCGGACAGGGTGGTCATGCCTGTTACGTCGTCCGTGCCGAGCCAGAGCGTCAGGGCACCACGCTCCCTGACACGTGCCTCCAGGTCGGAGACGAGCGCGCGTCCGACGCCCCTGCGCCTGACGCCGGAGCGCACCACCAGCGGGTGCAGCTCCCAGACCTTGCCCTCGTAACCCGGTATGCCGCCGATCCAACCCAGCACCGTGCCGTCCTCGCCGCGGGCTACCCGGCAGATCCTATCCGCGCCCAGGGCCTCACGCACCTCCTGCAGGGCCTCCTCCTCGTTCGGCCAGGCCCCCGGCCAGTCGTCCCTGAACCCCTCGACCAGGAGCCTCGCCGCCTGCCCAACGGCCTCCGCGTCCTCTGCGGCGAGGTCGAGGATGGAGAACCCCTGGCTCACTTGTCTTCCCGCAACCGCTCCAGGGCAAGCATGATGGCGGCGACGCCGCTCGAGCTTACTATCTCGCCGGAGCGTACGAGGCCGCGGAGGTCTTCTACGGGAACCTTCACCACCTCGACCATCTCGTGCTCGTCGGGGGCCGGGGCAGCGGTCTCCTCGACGCCTCGGGCGAGGAAGAGGTAGGCCCAGTTGTCCTTGAGGCTGGGGGAGGAGGCCAGGGAGCCCAGAAGCTCCCACCCGCCCCCGGTGTGGCCGGTCTCCTCGGCTAGCTCGCGGCGGGCCGCCTCCTCCGGGCGCTCGCCCTCCTCGACCAGACCCGCCGGAAGCCCGAGCTCCATCATCCGGAGCGGCGGACGGTACTGCCGGACGAGGACGACCTCATCCTCTTCGGTGATCGGCACGATGATCGCGGCGTCGGGGCGCTCCAGCACGAAGTAGGGGTCTTTGATCCCCCCGTCAGGTAGCCGCAGCCGGTCCGAGCGCAAGGTGAAGTACCTGTTGGAGAGGAGCCTCTCGCTGCCGAGCCGCTCCCAGCCCTCGGACCCCTCAGCCAACGCCGGCCTCGTCGATGGTGTCTGGAGTATCCCCTGACAGTATCCTCGGCAGGTTCCGCGTGAAGGCGCTGCGGGCGACGATGCGGTCACAGCCCGCCTCTCGGGCGGCGACCGCCAGGTCCTTCTGTACGTGCGAGAGAAAGCCGACCGTGGGGACGTCTCGCAAAGCCTCCTCGGACTTTACCTGCCCCAGAAGCTCCAGCGGCCCGAATCGGGCGGAGTTCAGGTCGAGGACCAGCAGGTCCGGGGGGGACTCGTGCAGGGCGTCTAGCAGCTTCTTCGGGCTTCTTGGAAACGCCGCCTCGATGCCAAGTTGGGATGCCGTCTCGGAGATCTTGCTCTTGAACAGAAGGTCTTCCAGGGCACCAATGACCCTTCTCGCCACGTCGGCCTCCGTGCTGTCGTTGGACACGTTGGGTCATTCTACCCCTGGTGGGTGCGGTATCATATACGGGTGAATAGATTGAAAGAAGTCCGCGCCGGACTGCGGCGCACGAGAGAGACACTATCCAACTTTACACCGTTCTTGAGACCCCGCCGCGCCGGGCTCGTGTTCGCGCTGTTCGTGCTGTTACTGGAGACCGTGATGAGCCTCGCGCAGCCGTGGCCGCTCGCGCTAATTATCGACTACGTGCTCACCGACAGGAAACAGTTGCCTGCTATGGTGCCGGACCTCCTGGCCGACGAGGCGCTGCTCTTGGCCGGGATCGCCTTTCTTATCGTCTTGATCTTCACGGTAACCAGGAGCGTCGCCTCGTTCCGGCGCTACCTGCTCCAGAAGTTGGGGCAGCAGACCGTCTTCGATATGCGCGAGGCCCTGTACGCGAAGGTTCACGCCCTCGGGCTCGACTACCACGGCAGCAAGCGCACCGGTGACACCATAACCCGCGTCACCAGCGACGTTAAAGAGGTGCGCACCATGCTCGTCGATTCTGTGGTCGAGGTGTTCTCTTCGATCACCATCCTCATCGGAATGATGGTCGTGATGCTCTGGCTCGACTGGCAGCTCACGTTGCTCGCGCTTGTCACCGTGCCCTTCCTCTTCCTGGCCGTCAGCCGGTACAGGCGGGCGCTCGTACAGCGGATGCGCATCGTCAGGACGCGGGAGGGCGCCATCGCCAGCGTCATGCAGGAGGCCATCATCGGCATCAGGGCCGTCAAGCTCTTCGCCCGCGAGGAAGACGAGATGGAGCGCTTCAGGAAGGAGAGCCGGGAGTCCCTCAAGGCCAGCGTCGACAGCGCCATGATAGAGGCCAAGTTCAGCACGGTGCTCGGCATCGTCGGCGGCCTCGGCACGGCGCTCGTCGTGTACTTCGGGGCGAGGCAGGTCCTCTCTGGCGGCCTCACCCTGGGCGGCCTCACCGTCTTCGTGGCCTACCTGGCGCTCTTCCTCTCGCCGCTTTGGGCGTTGAGCAGGCAGGTAAACCAGATCGGCACCTCCCTCGTCTCGGGCGAGCGCATCATAGACCTCCTGAGCGCGGAGCCCTCGGTAGAGGACCTTCCCGGGGCGCGTCCCGCGCCCGAGTTCGACGGCAGGGTCGCCTTCGAAGACGTGCGCTTCGCCTACGACGAGGAGGCCGGCGAGATCCTGCACGGCGTGGACTTCGACGTGGAAGCCGGGAGCAGGGTCGCGCTCGTGGGGGTCAGCGGCGCTGGCAAGACCACCGTGACCAGCCTCATCGCCCGCCTGTACGACCCGCAGGAGGGGAGGGTGCTCATCGACGGGGAGGATGTCAAGGACTTCACCCTCAAGTCGTTGCGCGACTCCATAACGTTCGTGCCCCAGGACCCCCTGCTGTTCAGGGCCAGCGTCGCCGAGAACATATCGTACGGGCGGCCAGGGGCGAGCCGGGAAGAGATAGAGGCCGTCGCCGAGCTAGCCGGAGCCGACCGGTTTATCCGGGAGCTGCCGGAAGGATACGACTCCGTTCTCTCCGAGCGGGGAGAGAGCCTCTCCGGTGGGCAGAGGCAGCGCATCTCCATCGCGCGGGCCATGCTCAGGGACACCCCCATCCTGATCCTGGACGAGCCCCAGTCCGGCCTCGACGCCGAGGCCGCGGCCGCCGTCGAAGAGAGCTGGAGGGCCCTGACCGAAGGACGCACCACCTTCCTTATAGCCCACGAGCTAAGGCTGGTAAGGAGCGTGGACACCATCCTCGTGCTCGAAGATGGCCACGTAGCCGAGTCGGGCACCCACGAAGACCTGATGTCCTCGGGTGGCCTGTACGCCAGGCTCTACGCCCTGCAAGAACGCGACCCGGTCCAGCCGTGAGGGGGCTGTAAGCTATCAGCCGTCAGCTTTCAGCTATCAGCTTTTTGTTGTTGGCGGGGCCGACCGCGGAAGGGTCATTCTGGAGAGGGTTGGTACCCTTGTGAATCGCTAAGGGAGGTGAATTCTTGAGAGAGCTGCTTGTACTCAGCGTGGTCCTGACGGCCGTGGCCGTTATGATCTACGTCTCCGTCGCCTAGGGTACGCTTTGGCTAAAGCCTCCGCGTACGCACGCCCGCTCCGCGTGCTTGTCGGCACGCTCGGCTTCGCCTCGCTTGTCGGCGTGGCGCTTTGCGCCCTTTCGGACAGCGGTACCGACGCTGATGGGGGGCTAGCCGCTAGGCGGGATCTTTACAATCCCGTCATTCCCGCGAAAGCGGGAATCCACGAGTTGCGCAGGCCGTGTGGCCTTTGCGCGTTGGCATGGCTGACTACCCGGTCTCGACCCCATCTTCTTCCGGTTCGTGGATCTGGATTCTGGCTATGCGGGGACCGTCGGTCTCGTCCACGCGCAGGAGGTGGCCGTCGATGCGGACTTCGTCTCCGGTTTCGGGTACGCGGCCGAGATGTCCGAGGACCAGGCCCCCTACGGTCTCGAAGTTCTCGCTCTCGAACTCGGTGCCGAGGGCTTCGTTGACCTCGTTTATGGAGATGCGTCCGTCGGTAAAGTAGGAGCCGTCGGGCATCTCTTTGACGGCGGGCTCTTCCTCATCGAACTCGTCGCGGATCTCGCCCACTATCTCCTCGATTATGTCTTCCAGGGTAAAGAGCCCCTCGAAAGAACCCCACTCGTCGATGACCACGGCCATCTGGATGTCTTGCTTTCTCATGTCTTCCAGGACGTCGTCTATGCGACGGTTCTCGGGGATGGTCAGCACGTCCCGCATCAGGTCTCGGGCCGTCATGGCGTCGTCCTTGGTCTCTGAGGCCGCAGCACGTAGCACGTCTTTGACGTGCACGGTTCCGACGATGCGGACCTCGGGGTTTGCTTCGTAGACGGGGTAGCGGCTGTAGCGGCCCTGGGCGGAGAGCGAGATCAGCTCTCCGGCCGGCATCTCGGCGGGGAAGGCCACCACGTCGGGCCGCGGGACCATGATCTCCCGCGCCATCTTGTCGTTCAGCTCGAAGACCGCGCTGATCATGCCCTCCTCATCCCTCTCCAGCATCCCCTGCCGGGCCGACTGGGTGACGAGCGTCCTGATCTCAGCTTCCGAATGGGTCTCGTCGCTCTCGGAAGCCGGGGGATAGCCCAGAGACCGCGTGAACGCGTTGGCGGTGCCGTTGAACACGATCGTCGCGGGCAAGAGCAGGTAGTAGAAGAACCTCATGAACGGGGCCACAAGCAAGGAGGTCCCCTCGGCGCTCTGGATGGCTATGGTCTTGGGCGCGAGCTCCCCGAAGACCACGTGCAAAAACGAGATGATCGAGAAACCGATCACGAAGGCCACGAAGTGAAGCGTCCCGTCCATGATCCCAAGCGGCTCGAGCAAGGGCTCGATGAGGGTGGCGATCGCGGGTTCGCCGAGGGCGCCAAGGCCAAGCGACGAGATGGTGATGCCGAGCTGGCAGACCGCAAGATAAGCGTCGAGCTTCCCCGTAGCTTCCTTCACCAGCCCGGCCGCCGCCCTACCCTCCTCCACTAGCCGGTCGACCTGAGTGGCCCTTATCTTGACCAGCGAGAACTCCGCCGCGACGAAGAGACCATTCAAAGCGACCAGCAGGAGCGCGGCAAGGATCCTGAGGGCGGGAAATATTACGGCTTCCAGAATGACTCCTTGGGAGGGTTGAAAGTGCGCGCCCCCTTACAGGGCGCGCAGATACTCGATGTCTCGCTAGTCTCCATGCGACTGAAGCAACTATACCATTCGGGTTGCCTGGACAAACCGCGCCCCGCGCCTACAGCAATCAGCTATCAGCAAAAACAAAAAAGCTGATAGCTGACCGCTCTAATACATCAACCGCTTGTCGAGCACGTTGATCAAAGCTTCCCCCGCCAGGTAGCGGCGCAGGTTCTCGCAGAACAGGTCGGTCTGCGCGCTGTTGATGAGGTCTGGCACCACGTCGGTGGTGTGTGCGCTTATGATAACGTTGTCGAGCTCCCACAACGGGCTCTCCCGCGGCAGAGGCTCGACCTCGAACACGTCGAGCGCGGCCCCTGATAGCTGCCCGTTCTCCAGCGCCCTTACGAGCGCCGCCTCGTCGACCACGCGTCCCCTCCCCACGTTGACGAAGTAGGCGCCCCGCCTGACGGCGGCGAACGCATCCTCGTCGAGCAGGTGGTGCGTCTGTGGGGTACCCGGGAGCGTGACGGCCACGAAATCCGCCTCCCCGAGCGCCTCGTGCAGCTCAGCCGTCGGATACAGCTCGTCCGCGTACTGCCAGGCCTCATCCTCAGCGCTCACCTTGCGCTTGACCCCGACCACGCGCATGCCGAACGCCCGAGCCCGCGTGGCGATGGCCTGACCGATGCTGCCCACGCCCACCACGCAGAGCGTCTTGCGCTCCAGGCCGCCAACGGCCCCCTGACGCCAGACCTTCTCCGCCTTGTCCCGTCTCAGGTCATCGAGGCCCTTGACGTGCTGCAGCATCGCCATCAGCACGAACTCTGCGAGCGGCCCCGAGTAGATGCCGCTGGCCGTCGTAACCACGACCTCGGTCTCGCCCAGCCCGGCCTTCTCGGCCATCTCCCCGGCCCCGGCCATGCTCCCCTGCACCCACCTCAGGTTGGGGGCGACCCGCACGAGGTCCTCGAGATGACCCCGCGGAAAATCGTAGAGTACCTCCGCCTCCCCCAGCATCCCGAGAAACTCCTCCTCGTCCCCGGGCGACCTCTCCCATTCTTCGGGACCGGCGTGGTCCCCCGGCCACCGGGGGGGCGGGACGAGATCCTCCCTGTAGAGCACCCG
>DASUPX010000208.1:0-10590 GCA_036280905.1 Rubrobacter sp.
CGCCAACGGTGGTCTCGCGGTGACGCCGCACGTCACTGAGCGCGAGGCGCCCGCGGCGCCTGGAGAGAGGGTGATAAGCGAGACGACCTCGGCTATAGTACGCGGGATGTTGCAGGGCGTCGTCGACGACGGGTCTGGCCACTTCGCCCAGATTTCCGGTTTCACGGTGGGCGGCAAGACGGGCACCTCGCAGAAGGTCGACCCGAAGACGGGAACCTACGGCGGGGGGTACGTGGCCTCTTTCGTCGGGTTCGCCCCGGTGGAAGACCCGGAGTACGTGATGCTTATCGCCGTAGACGAGCCCGGCAAATCCTACTGGGGAGAGGTGGACGCCTGCCCGGCCTTCCGCCAGGTGATGGAGTTTACGCTCGGCTACTTCAACGTTCCGCCAGACCGGCCCGGCTTCGAGGCCGAGGAGCCGCTCTGGTGAGGCCGGCCACGCTCGCAGAGGTCGCGGAGGCCATGGGCGCGGACCTCTCCTCCGCTCGTATGGACACCACCGTCAGCGGGGCCGCCATCGACTCCCGCAGGGTGCGCGAAGGCGACCTTTTCTTCGCCCTGCGTGGCCGCACGGACGGCGCGGACTTCGCCCCGGAGGCGCACCTGCGCGGCGCGGTGGCCACGGTAGCCCCCCGCCCCCTGGACGTGCCGACGCTGGTAGTGGACGACCCCGAGAAGGCGCTACAGAGGCTCGCAAGGTGGACGCTGGTCCGCCCCGACGCCGCCTCGCCAACCGTGGTAGGCATCACGGGAACGGTCGGGAAGACGACCACCAAGGACGCCCTCGCGACCATCCTCAGGCACGCCGGGATGCGCGTCTCGGCGACCGAGGGCAACCTGAACAACGAGCTGGGGCTACCCCTTACCGTGCTCTCCGCTGACCCGCGCACCGAGGTGCTCGTCCTTGAGATGGGCGCCACGCACGCTGGCGACATACAGCACCTGTGCTCCATCGCGCCGCCAGAGGTCGGCATACTCACCGCCATCTCGCCGGTGCACCTCGACTCCTTCGGGTCGCTCGAAGGCCTGGCCGCCGCAAAGGGCGAGCTGGCCCTCGCCCTTCCAGAGTCAGGGGCCTTTATCGCCCCCGCCGGCGCGCCCGGGAGGGCGACCGGGTCGGGGCGCGAGCTGGGCCGGCGTATAACCTTCGCCCGGGAGGGCGAGGCGGACCTCGTGGCTTCCGGGATCGAGGGCCACGAGGAGGGCCTGCGCTTCGTTGCCAGGCTCGGCGGTGAGTCGGCAGAGGTAAGATCCCCTGTCTTCGGTACCCACCTCGTGAACCCCCTGCTCGCCGCCATCGGGGGCGCGCTCGCCCTTGGACTCGACCTCGGTGTGGCCGCCGAGGGGCTCGCGCGGCTACGCCGCACGGGCCTCCGCGGCGACGTCTACAGGTTGAGAGAGGACATCGTGGTATATGACGACTCCTACAATGCCTCCCCCGCCGCCGTCGCCGCCGTTCTCAAGTACGGCGCGGAACAGGCTGGCGGGCAGGGGAGACGCCTCGTGGCGGTGCTCGGCGGCATGTTCGAACTCGGGGCGTGCGCCCGCGAGTACCATCGTGAGGCCGGCAGGCTGGCCGAAGAGGTTGGCGTGGACCTGCTCGTCTGCGTCGGGGACGAGGCCCGCTGGTACGCCGAGGCCTTTTCGGGTAAGACCCTCTTCTATGAAGACGCAGCAACCGCAGCAAACACCCTGAGCAACCATCTCAGGGCCGGGGACTACCTGATCGTCAAGGGTTCACGCAGTGTCGGGCTCGATACCCTGACCCACAAGCTGAGGGAGAGTCTAGCTCTTGTTTAGCGTTGTTCTCGGCGCGGCCGTGGCCTTCCTCACGACGGTCTTGCTCGGCTCGAAGTTCATCGAGTTCTTGCAGTCGCGCAAGTTCGGGCAGTTCGTGCGCGAGGAGGGCCCGCAGACACACCTCATCAAAGCCGGCACGCCGACGATGGGCGGCATCGTCATGCTCACCGGCTTCTTCGCGGCGCTCGTGGTCGTAGCCCGTCCCAACGTCGCCACGCTCACCACGCTCTTGCTCGTCGTGGTCGTCGCCGGCATAGGCCTGTATGACGACTGGCAGAAGATCTCCAAGAAGCGGCCCGAGGGCTTGAGCGCCCGCTACAAGTTCTTGCTGCTCACGCTGGCCGTAGTTCTGGCAGACGTGCTCGCCGTACGATACGTAGGCGTTACGCAGACCGTACTCGTGCCCTACTTCGACCAGAGCCTCGTGTTGGGGCCGGGGATGGTGGGGATCGCGCTCTTCAGCGTCTTCCTGCTCCTGGTTATCGCCGGCACAACCAACGCGGTGAACCTTACAGACGGCCTCGACGGCCTCGCCGCGGGGACCGGGGCCATGGCGCTCCTCTCCTACACGGCGATCGCCTTCCTCGAGCGCCAGTACGACGTGGCGGTGATCTGCGGCGCCATGGTGGGGGCCATCGTGGGGTTTCTCTGGTACAACGCCCGACCGGCCCAGATCTTTATGGGTGACACGGGTTCGCTGGCGATAGGCGGCGTGCTCGCCGCGGCGGCGGTCCTGACCAAGACCGAACTGCTTCTCCCAATTATCGGGGGGCTTTTCGTGGTGGTGGCCGTCTCCGTTATCCTGCAGGTCTTCGTCTACAAGCTCACGGGCCGCAGGGTCTTCAAGATGGCCCCGATACACCACCACTTCGAGTTGCTGGGCTGGGACGAGAACAAGATCGTGGTCCGCTTCTGGATCGCCCAGGCCGCCTTCTCCTCGGTTGGCTTCTTCCTCTACTACATCTTCCTCTACAACTCGGCAGGGTGAGCGCGTGAAGACGCTGGTATTCGGGCTCGGAGAATCGGGCGTAGCGGCGACGCGGGCGCTGGTGGAACGGGGCTGCGCCGTCGTCGTAGCCGACGCCAACGACAACGAACGCCTGCGCGACACCCTGTCAGGGCTGGACGTGCCAGGCACGCTCGGCGCCGGCCCCGAAGTCCTCGAAGGCGTGGACCGGGTCGTGACTAGCCCGGGCATAAGCCCCCGCAACCCCGTGCTTCGGTCGGCGGAAGAACGGAGCCTACCTGTCGTCTCCGAGCTAGGGCTCGGCCTTGAGCTTCTCGGCGGAGGTACGCGCGTGGCGGCAGTTACCGGCACCAACGGCAAGACCACCGTGGTTGACATGATCCACCGTATGCTCGAGGCCGCTGGAGAGCAGCACGCCGTGGCGGGCAACTCCTGGCGCCCCCTCACCGGCTGCGTCGAAGAGGCGCGCATGGCGGGGCTTCTCGTTCTCGAGGCCTCCTCCTTCCAACTCCACTACCTGAAGAGCCCCGGCTTCGCGGTCGCGGCGCTACTAAACGTGAGGCCGGATCACCTGAATTGGCACGACTCTTTCGAGGAGTACGTAGCGGACAAGCTCCGCATCTTCGACGGGCAGCAAGAGCAGAACCTGGCCCTCCTGAGCGCCGAAGATCCGGTTGGTCGCGGAGCCGCGGATGACCTCGATGCCGAGGTGCTGATGGTCGGCCGTGGCGGGACCATCCTGCGCGACGACAGCCTCTTCTTGCGTGGCGAGCACCTGGCCGACGTCGGAGAGCTGCGCTTCGTGGGAAGGCACAACTACGAGGACGCCCTGTTCGCGGCGGCGGTGGTGCAGAAGCTTGGCGCGACGCCTGACCACATCAGGAAGGCGTTGCTCGCCTACGAGGCCAGACCCCACCGCGTGCAGGTCGTCGCCGAGGTCGCAGGCGTCACCTACGTGGACGACTCCAAGGCGACCAACCCCGCGGCGGTCGTGGCCGCCCTGGATAGCTTCGACGCGCCCGTGGTCCTCATCCTGGGCGGATCGGAGAAGTTCACGGATTTCTCGGAGTTGCTGCCGGCGCTGGACGGATGCAGGGCCGTTGTCCTCCAGGGTGAGGCCGGCCCGCGCATCGCGGCCTACCTTCAGGACGAAGGGTGGGGCGACGTGGTCCACGAGGCTCCCGACCTCGAAGCGGCGGTTCAGAGGGCCGAGGCGCTGGCGAAGTCAGGGGATGTGGTCCTGCTCTCGCCCGGGTGTGCCAGCTTCGACCAGTTCTCTGGGTACGTTGAGAGGGGGGAAGTGTTCGCCAGGGTCGTGCGCGAGCACGCTGCACGGGGGACCGTCAGACGATGAGCAGTCTGCGGGCCAACCTGTTCCTGGTCGCCCTCGGGCTCTCCATGCTCGGTCTCGTGATGGTCTATTCGGCCACGTTCAGGGAAGTGGGGACACACTATCTGTTCGTGCGCGCTACCCACATAGTAGTCGGGGTGGCCGTCTTCTTTGTCGTTAGTCGCGTGCGCTACACCGCGTGGCGCAGGTACGCACCAGCCCTCTACGTGCTGGTCCTCGTCAGCCTCATCCTCGTGCTCATCCCAGGCATAGGAGTCCAGATCAACGGCGCCCGCAGGTGGATCAACCTTGGGCCCATGGACCCCCAACCGGCGGAGTTCGCCAAGGTTGCCGCCGTCATCGTTTTGAGCTGCGCGGTAGCCCGGCTACCGGCCGGATCCGGGCTACCCCTCAAGCCCCTGGCGATGGTCGCCGCGTTGTTCGGGCTCGTCCTGATCGAACCCGACTTCGGAACGTCGGTGATCCTGCTCTCAGGGGTCGCCGGTGTACTGTGGGCCTCCGAGATCAAGACCAACGTTCTGGTCCTCACTGGCCTCATCGGCCTGGTCGCGGTGGCGGCGATGATGCTGCTCGAGCCCTACCGGCGAGAGCGGTTCATGATGTTCCTCGACCCCTGGGCCGCCTCGGACGGCTCCGGCTACCAGGTGGTCCAGGGGATGGTCGCCATCAAGGCGGGCGGGTTCTTCGGGGCCGGTGCCGGCTCCGGGGGAGAGGGGCCGTACGTACCGGAGATCGGGACGGACATGATCTTCGCCCTGATCGGAGAAGAGTTGGGCCTGATCGGGATGGTCGCGGTGATCGCCGCCTTCGGGTTCATCGCGCTGGCCGGCCTGAAGATCGCCCTGAACGCACCGTCGGTGATGGCCCGATGCGTGGCCGCCGGCCTTACCACGATGCTAACCGTGCAGGCTATCTTCAACATGGGGGCCGCCATGGTAGTGCTACCCCTCGCCGGCATCACGCTCCCCTTCGTGAGCTACGGAGGGTCCAGCCTGCTGGTATGCTTCGCCGCCGTGGGCATCCTCTACAGAATATCGGAGGACAGTGAACGAGCGAGAGAGATCAAACCACGGGCGGCAAAGAATCCTGATAGCAGGAGGCGGCACGGGAGGCCACGCCATCCCCGCGCTGTGCGTGGCGGCTGAGTTGCGCGCGAGAGACGTCACCGTCGAGTTCGTGGGCTCCACGTCCGGCATCGAACAGACGCTCGTCCCCCGCGAAGGCTACACCCTGCACGCCCTCCCCCTGCAAGGCTTCGCCGGAAACCCCCTGAAACAGGCCCGCGCCGCCCTCCTCTCTCTGCAGGCCATCCTCGACTGTAGACGCATAATACAAAAGCTGAAGCCAACCTCGGTACTGGGGGTTGGCGGGTATGCGAGCGCGCCTGCCGTGGTGGCCGCCAGGGCCCTCGGCGTCCCGACGTTTCTGCACGAGCAGAACTCCGTCCCGGGCCGTCTGAATCGGCTGGCTAGCCGGTTTACCCTGGAGACGCTGGTGACGTTCCCTTCGGCCGGGGAGAGCCTCGGGCGGTCGGTGTGGGTTGGGATGCCGACACGGGCCTCCATCTTCGGCGCCTCGCGGGAGGAGGCGCTCCGGGAGCTGGACCTCGAGCCCCCTGTGGTGGTCATCATCGGGGGGAGTGGGGGTGCGCTCAGGATCAACCTCGCCGCGGCCGAGGCGTTCGGTGATACGACACCTTACTCGGTCGTGCAGGTCTCCGGCAGAAGGGACTTCCCGCGGCTCTCGACGGAAAACCCACGCCACCGGATCCTGGAGTACGTGGACGACATAGGTCCCTACCTGGCCGCGGCCGATGTGGTGGTGAGCAGGGCTGGCGCGGGATCGCTGTTCGACGTTGCGGCAGCCGGTAAGGCCGCTATACTCATCCCCTTCCCGTACGCCACGGGAGATCACCAGCTCCACAACGCCGCGTACTTCATCGAGAGGGGGGCGGCGGAGCTAATGCCTGACGCGGAGGTCGACGCCGTTTCGCTGCGCCGCCGCGTGGAGGATTTGCTCAGGGACGGTGAGCGCCGTGAGCAGATGGCGCAACAGATAAAGAGCCTCGCCACGCCCCACGCGGCAGGCGAGGTGGCAGACAAGCTATTGCGTGCTAGAGGCAAGGAGCAAGGCCCGTGAAGATACACATGATCGGCATCGGAGGGGCCGGGATGAGCGGCATCGCGGAGGTCCTCGCGAGCAGGGGACACGAGGTGACGGGATCCGACCTCAAAGAGTCCCCGTACACCCGCAGGCTGCGTGAAGCCGGCATCACCGTCCATATCGGCCACACCCCTAGGCAGGTGGGCGACGCTGAGCAGGTCGTCATCTCCACCGCCATACCAAGAACCAACCCGGAGCTACTCGAGGCCCGCCGGCGTTCCATACCCGTGATACCGAGGGCGGCGGCGCTAGCCTGGATCCTGGAGGGCAACCGTAGCGTAGCCGTGGCCGGCACGCACGGCAAGACGACCACGACCAGCATGACGGCGCACGTTCTGAAGGCCCTCGGGGAGAACCCGACGGCGCTGGTCGGCGGCGAACTGAACGATATTGGGAGCAACGTGGCCTTCGGCAGGTCCGACCTGGTGGTGGCCGAGGCTGACGAGAGCGACCGGTCGCTCCTCCACCTCACGCCGCAGGCCGCGGTCGTCACCAACATCGAGTTCGACCACCCCGACTTCTATTCCTCTCTGGAGGATGTGGTCGAGACGTTCGGACAGTTCGTCGGCGCGCTCCCTGAGTATGGGGCGCTCATCACGTGCGCGGACGATCCCTGCTGCCTGAAAGTAGCCGGGGACGCCCCTTGCAGGGTGATGACCTACGGCATCGACTCAGGGGAGCTGAGGGCGGAGATCCTCGGCCCCAACCGCTACGCGCTCATCGAAGACGGGGAGCGGCGTGGCGAGGTCGAACTCGGCGTCTACGGCCAGCACAACGCCCTCAATTCGCTTGCCGCGGCCGGCGTTGCGCGATGGCTCGGCTTCGACGCCTACGAGGCAGCCCTCACCCTTGGGACCTTCGGCGGGGTACGCCGACGCTTCCAGCTCAAGGGGGAGGTCGACGATATAAGGGTCGTAGACGATTACGCCCATCACCCCACGGAGCTGGCGGCCACGCTCGCCGCGGCCCGGTCTACCATGACAAACGGGGGGCGTGTGATCGCCGTGTTCCAGCCACACCGCTACTCGCGCACCCGAGCGCTCTACAGGGAGTTCGGCGACTCGTTCGCGGCGGCAGACGCCGTCCTCATAACCGAGGTCTACGGTGCGGGTGAGATGCCCCAACCAGGGGTCAACGGCAAGCTCGTGGCCGACGCCATCTGCGAGACCAGGGGACATCCCGAGGTCTACTACATACCCCAGCAGGACGCCATCCCCAGGGTGCTAGGCGAGATCTCCGAGCGCGGTGACCTCGTGCTTACGCTCGGCGCGGGGGACATCTCTCAGGTAGGCGAAGCGCTGCTCGAAGTACTGGAGGAGTCCGGATCCCAGGGCTAAAGAACCCACTGCGCGCGATCCTGATCTCGGCGGCCGTGGCTGTCGCTACTACCTTTATCGTCCTCCTGATTACCTACCTCAACTTCCCGGTCAAGGGCGTCACGGTCGAAGGCGCACGTATGTACCCGGAATCGCAGGTCACGAACGAAGTTCCGGACAACGCGAGCCTGCTCACCCTGAACAAGAATCTGCTGGAGAGAAAAGTGGAGTCTCACCTTTGGGTTGAGAGTGCAGAGGTGAACGAGAACTGGAACTCCGGTATAGTTACCGTTCAGGTTAAAGAACGGCGGCCGATGCTGTATGCGGAGGTGGATGGGCGGGAGATCATCCTGTCGGCCGACGGCAAGGAGCTACCGGGGCTTGGGGGAGCCGACCTCGATAGGATGGAGTTGGATCGCGACCAGGTAGGGGAGATCTTGGATTTCGCGAACACGTTGCACGATAACGGGGTCAGACTCGAAACGATCGACGACGTCGACGCCGGGGGCATCACGGCCACAGTCTCCGGCCGGACCGTTATCTTCTCCAGGGACGTAAGCGAGGGTCAGGCTGAGGCGCTGAAGAACATCATGCCCCGGCACCCCGATGCGCAGGCCTTCGACCTGCGCTCACCGGACCGGGTCGTGGTCGGTGCACCGGCCCAGGGCAAGGCCGAGGGCGAGGCCAGGGGCAACACGCAAAGCGAACCCAGAGGCTAGCGGTTCGTGGCGTCTTCGCTGGTATACGGGATCGATGTGGGCACCACGAAAATAGTGGCGCTCGCCGGCCGCGTTGACCAGCGCCGGGGCTGGGTCGAGGTCCTCTCCATGGGTGAGGCGCCGAGCTACGGCCTGAAGCGGGGTGTGGTCGTGGACCGTCAGGCCGCCGCCGAGTCTATAGCCGAGGCGGTGGAGGCTTGCGGGGTCAGGGGCGGCCCGGTGACCGTGGGCATCGCCGGCAGCCACATCTCATCCTTCAACAAGGAGGTCACCCTCCTCAACCGCAGCCGCAACCTCACCGTAACAGACAGGTTCGTGCGCAGGCTCGAGCAGGAAGCAAGGCAGCTTGATCTGGACGACGACGAAGAGGTGATCCACGTGGTCCCCCGCGGCTACGTGCTGGATGGCTCGGAGGGCGTCAAGAACCCCGTGGGCCTGGCGGCCCGCAAGGTAACCATGCGAGCTCACGTCGTGAGCGGCGCGGTCTCGAGCATCCAGAACCTCCTGCGAGCCGTCGAGGATTGCGGGGTAACGGCCTCCAGGATCGTACTCGAGCCCCTCGCGTCCGCCGAGGCCTGCCTGACGGACGCCGACCGCGAGTCGGGCGTCGTGCTACTCGACGTCGGCGGCGGAACCACGGATGTAGCGATCTTCTACCGCGGGGCGCTAACCCACACCGACGTCATCCCAATCGGCGGTGAAAGCTTCACCGCCGACCTCGCCTACGGGCTGAAGATCCCGGAGTACAAGGCCGAAGAGCTAAAGGTCCGCTACGGGACGACGCTCTCAGACACCATCGATTCCGTCGCGGCCGTGAGGCTCGACGACAGGCACTACAACGCCAGCTTTATAAGCCAGATCCTGGAATACCGGGCCCAGGAACTCTACGATTACGTCCAGGACTCGCTCACGGGCATAAGGATCTCGGACCTCATCTCGGGCGGCGTGGTTCTTACCGGCGGTGGTTCCCTCCTCGATGGTATGACCGACCTCGCCGAAGAAAGATTGGGGCTGCGCGCCCGCACCGCCGTCCCACGAAGGGTTAGAGGGGAGGTTAAACCTGTACAGAAACCTCAGTATGCAACCTCGGTCGGTCTGTTATACTTCTCGGCCAGAAACGATGACCCTAGACCGAAGGGTAAAGGTGTTGGGTCGGGGAGTTTTGGTAACATATTGGAGGCGGTCAGGGGCTGGTTCCGGGGCAAGTAAACCGGTGGGTCCCCCAGAATGCGTGATGGAGGGTTAGAAAGGCATGTTGGACGCGGCGACTAACTACTTGGCGGTAATAAAGGTTGTCGGAATTGGCGGGGGGGGAACCAACGCCGTGAACCGCATGATCAACTCCGGTTTACAGGGGGTTGAGTTCATCGCGGTGAACACGGACGCGCAGGCCCTCCAGATGTGCGATGCCGACCAGAAGATTCACATTGGGGAGAAGATCACGCGCGGCCTTGGCGCCGGCGCTGACCCGAAGATCGGGATGGAGGCCGCCGAGGAGAACAAGGCGGAGATCGAGGAAGCCCTGCGCGGGGCCGACATGGTGTTCGTGACCGCCGGCAAGGGCGGCGGGACGGGGACGGGCGCGGCGCCGGTGGTCGCCAAGATCGCCAGGGATTCCGGGGCACTGACGGTGGGGGTCGTAACTAGGCCCTTCGCCTTCGAGGGGCGCAGGCGCTCCACGTACGCCGAGGAGGGCATCAAGCGCCTCAAGGAGAACGTTGATTCCCTCATCATCATCCCCAACGATAGGCTCCTGCAGGTCGCAGAGAAGCGGACCAGCATGATGGACGCCTTCAAGATGGCCGACGACATCCTGAGGAAGGGCGTCCAGGGCATCACCGACCTGATCACCGTGCCTGGCCTGATCAATCTGGACTTCGCCGACGTGCGCACCATCATGAACAACTCCGGGTCTGCACTCATGGGCATCGGGGAGTCGAACAGCGAGACTAGGGGGCCCGAGGCCGCCAAGATGGCGATCTCGAGCCCGCTCCTGGAGGCCAGCATCGAGGGCGCGACCGGGATCATCCTGAACATCACCGGCGGGCCCGACCTCGGGCTCTTCGAGGTAAACGAGGCGGCGGAGATAGTTCACAACGCCGCCCACCAGGATGCGAACCTGATCTTCGGCGCCGTGATCGACGAGAACAACGGTGACAGGGTGAGCGTGACCGTGATAGCGACCGGCTTCGACCAGCGCCTCGCCAACGCGCGCCGCTCCGAGCGCAGCACCGTCGCCGAACCGCCGACCCAGCAGGCCGAGGAGGAATCGCC
>DASUPX010000209.1:0-15879 GCA_036280905.1 Rubrobacter sp.
CCTCATCCCATACGGGGTGGGGCGAGGCCTTTGTGGTGGGCCACTCGTTGTCGGGTGGTTCGCGAACCGCCCGACAACGGGTCGCTACGAGCGGTCGTTCGACGTGGTGGCGGGGGGCGGGCCTTGCGTGGTCTTGATGAGTTCGGCGCGGACGATCAGGCGGTCCGTGTAGTTCGGGAGCGTGCAGGTCTGGAGGCTGATCACGTTCATCCCCGCAACCGGCTCCGTGGCCGAGGTGTCGCGGGGACCGAGGATGAACCGCTCGTAGACGCTGTAGATGTACCTGGTGCCATCCGAGTCGGTCAGGATCACCCTGCTTCCGCGCTTCAACTCGTTGAGGTCCCAGAACACCAGCCAGCTCTTGGTGTTCGGGTAGCCCAGCCTGTGGCCCGCTATGTAGACGTTCGAGTTCTGTTGCTGCCAGGGGAAACTCGTCCCCTTCAGGTGCAACGTCCCGTCGTGCAACGCCGACTTGTCGCCCGCGGTGCCAGTGTAGACGGGGACGTTCTGAACCCGCCTCAGGCTCGGGATGGTCAGCTCCATGGTGGTGTCCTTCTTCGGCGGTGGCGCGCCCGCCTCATCCCCCGCCTGCCTGATATCCAGGAAAACGACGCCGGCGGAGACCAGTATCAGGGCCAGCCCAGCCAGCACGAGCATGCCACGGTTAGGCCTCCACATGGAACCGTAATAGCGCGTCCTCTTGTCTTCGCGGGTCCAAGACTCGTACGGTTTCGTCCTCACGACGAAATATCATACAGTCCGCGGGCGACAAAACAACGCGGAGCACCACCGGCGGCGCCCATGCCCGCTACCCTCTGCGGCGGGGGTCAAGGGCGTCGCGCAGCCCGTCTCCTACGAAGTTGACCGAGAGCACGGCCAGGGCAATAGCGATGCCGGGGAAGATCAGGGCGTGCTGGCCCTCGACGAAGACGCCAAAGCCGCTCTTGAAGGCGTCGGTGAGCATCGCGCCCCACTCGGGAGTCGGGGCCTGGGCACCGAGGCCCAGGAAGGAGAGAGCCGCAATATCCAGGATAGCGGTGGCCAGCGTGAGCGTGGCCTGCACGATGAGGGGGGCCATGCTGTTCGGTAGTATGCCGGAGACGATGATCTGGCTGTTCGAGGCGCCGAGGGCCCGCTCGGCCTCTATGTAGTCCCGCTCACGCACGCTTATGACGGCCGAGCGCACCACGCGGGCTATCTGGGGAATAAACACGATGCCTATGGCCAGCATCGCGTTGGCCAGGGAGGGACCTAGTACGCTAACGATGATGATCGCCAGCAAGATGCTCGGGAAGGCCAGTATCACGTCCATAAGCCGCATCAGGCCCGAGTCGGTGTAACCGCCGAAGTAGCCGGCGAGCAGCCCTATGATGGTACCGACGACCGTCGCGAGGGCCACGGCGGCGAGGCCCGCGGTCAGCGAGATCCTGGCGCCGTAGATCACGCGCGAGAGGATGTCCCTCCCGAGCTCGTCCTGCCCGAACGGGTGCTCGAGGCTGGGCCCGGCGAACTTGCCTTCGAGATCCTGCGCCAGTGGGTCATAGGGCGCGATGAGGGGGGCGAAGATGGCCATAAGTATGAACAGGCTTAGGACGACGAGCCCGACGACCGCGAGGCGGTTGGAGAAGAAGGTCCTGACGAAGTCCTGCCAACGGCTGCGCGTACGGACGCCTGCCGGTGCGGCTATGACGTCTTGCTGGGCGCTTGCCTCTGCCATGCCTTACAACCTCACCCTCGGGTCGAGGACGGCGTAGAGCACGTCCACGGCGAGGTTTATGAAGACGAAGAGCGCCGCCCCGTAGAGGACCACGCCCTGTATCATGGCGTAGTCGCGACGGTTGACGGACTCGTAGGCGATCTGGCCCACCCCAGGCCACGAGAAGATGGTCTCCGTGATGATCGACCCTCCCATCAAGAGCCCGGCCGAAAGGCCTATGACCGTGACCGTGGGAAGCATAGCGTTCCTCAGGGAGTGCTTGAAGACCACCCGCCACGGCGCTACGCCCTTGGCCCGGGCCGTCCTCACGTAATCCTCCCCCATCACCTCCAGCATGCTGGAGCGCGTCATCCGCATGATCACGGCCATCGGTATGGTGCCGAGGGCTATGGCCGGCATGATGAGGTGCAGCAGGCCATCCCAGAAACCGGCGAAGTTGAGGGTCAGGAGCGAGTCCACCAGCACGAGACCTGTTATGGAGGTTATGGCCGTGGTAGGACCAAGCCGCCCGGGGAACGGTAGCAACTCCAGGTTCACGCCGAAGATGACGATAAGGATCATGGCGAGCCAGAAGATGGGCATGCTTATCCCTGTAAGGGCGGTGGTCGAGGCGACCTTGTCCAGGACCGAGTACTGCCTGACGGCGCTTATCACCCCTACAGGCACCCCAACAAGGATCGCGATGATCATGGCGAAGCCCGTGAGTTCGAGGGTGGCAGGCAGACGCACGAGGAGCTCGTTGACCACGGGGCGGCCCGTCACGATCGAATCACCGAGGTCTCCCCTGACGGCGCCTTTCAGGAATACGAGATACTGAACCGGCAGGGGCTCGTCAAGCCCGAGGCGGTTCCTGACCTCGGCCACCTGCGCCTCCGTCGCGGTCTGCCCCAGCATGATCTGAGCGGGATCCCCCGGGATGGCCCTGACCATGCAGAACACCACGATGGAGACCCCGAGCAAGACCGGGATGATCTGGAAGATCCTGCGTCCTACGTACTCAGCCAGCGCCGGGACCTCCGTCCGAGCGGTGAGTTCCTGCCCTCACCGCCCTACTTACCGCCGCCGGAGATGAAGACCGTATTCAGCGCCTCGCTGCTCGTGGCGTTGGGGGCGAAGCCCTGCACGGACTGCTGCAGGCCTATGGGCGGCTCGACGTAGGCGACGGGCACCCAGGGGGCGTCCTCGTGCATGATCTCCTGCGCCCTGAAGTAGACCTTCTTGCGCTCGTTTTCGTCGACGGTCGTCTGGCCCTGTACAAGCAGCTTGTCGACCTCGGGGTTCTTGTAGTAGGCGACGTTCAGAGCATCCGTCGGGGTGGCGGTCGCGCTGTTGAGCAGCACGTTCAAAAAGTTGTCGGGGTCGCCGTTATCGCCCGTCCACCCCAGAAGGCACATGGGGTGTGCCCCCTCGCCGGTCTTCTCCAGGTACGTACCCCACTCGTAGGTCACCAGCTTGGCGTTGACGCCGACCTTTTTGAGGTCTTGCTGCATGACCTGCGCCATGCTCTTGGCATCGGGCATGTACGGGCGCGGTATGGGCATGTACCACAACTCGGTGCTCAGGTTGGAAACGCCGGCCTGTTTGAGCAACTGCTTGGCCTTCTGGGGGTCGTATGGGTAGGGTTCGACGCTCTTGTTGAAGTAAGGCAGCAACGAGGGCATGTAGTTGGAGGCGACCTCGCCCGTACCCCTGAGGACGGTCTCCACGATCTTGGGAACGTCGATGGCGTAGTTGAAGGCCTGCCTGACCCTCGGGTCGTCGAACGGCTTCTTCTCGTTGTTCATCGCCAGGTAGCCAATGGTGTTGGGCGGCCTGAAGTCCAGCTTGAACCCTTCCTGCTCCTCGATGGTAGGCACGTCGTCGGGGACGAGACCGTCGGCCATGTTGAGCTGGTTGCCCGTGAGCGCAGCGACCCTGGCGGTGTTCTCTGGTATGGAGCGGATGATCACGGTCTTCATCTTGGGACCGCCGAATCCCTCGCTCGCGGGCAAGTCGGAGCCCCACCAGTCCTTGAAGGCCTCCACGCGCACCTGGGAGTTCCTCTCCCAGCTGACGAACGTGTAGGGCCCGCTCCCCACGGGGTTCTGCCAGAAGCCATCGACGTCCTTCTGTATGGCCTTGGGAGAAGCTATGGCGAACGGCGACATGGTCAGGTTCCTCAGGAAAGGCCCCTGGGGCTCCTTGAGGTTGAAGCGCACGGTGTTTTCGTCTACGACCTCGACGCTCTCTATTACGGAATCGTCGTCGAAGCCCCCGAACTGGGAGGAGTAGTAGGAGAACTCCGAGGTCTGGCTGCCGCCGCCCTTGTGGTACTCGTTCTTGGTGTCGCGCCAGCGGTCGAAGTTGAACTTGACCGCCTCGGCGTCGAGGGTAGTGCCGTCGTGAAACTTGATGCCGGGCCGCAGCTTGAGAGTGTAGGTGCGCCCACCATTTTCGGGCTTGGGGATCTCGCTGGCCAACGACGGCTGCAGATCGAAGCTCTCCGGCGCAAAGTCCAGGAGCGTGTCGAAGATCTGGCGCGTCACCCGGAAGGATTCGCCGTCGGTGGCGTTGACGGGGTCCAGCGTGACGGAGTCGGCCCCACGCCCGAAGGTGAGCGTGCTGCCACCAGAGCTACCTCCACCCCCGCTTATGGTCCCGCCGCCACCGCACCCTGCCAGGCCGAGCAGCGTCACACCGGTCAGGCCGGCGCCGCTCAACCGCAGGAAGTCGCCGCGGCTTATCTTGTTGCCTTCGCCCGTGCGTGCCAAGTTGGCCCCTTTCCCTGTTGTTAATCCCTTGCGCACGGTCCACGCGGGACCGGTACGGCTAGTCTTGCACCCCTCGTAAACTAACATTCCTTCCGGGCCGACGCTAGGCTAGTAGGCCAACGGCGCTTCCCCTTCGGACTCCTTCCTGAGCCTGTTGGCCGCGTTGTGCGCCTGCCGCGTGGTCTCGGGCAGCCTGTACCTGGGACAGCACGCCAGGACGAGCTCCACAGAACTCCCTAGATCTATGCCGTTCCCGACCGAGACGTAGACGGGCGAGACCCCGTCCCTGGTCCTCAACACCTTGCCCACGACCTCGCCGCGATGAACGAGATCGGTGGCACTGCCCTTCTCCCTCCCAGGTTCATCGAAGCTTCCCACCAGCAGGCTCTTGGCACACCCGACCGTAGGCACGTCGAGGAAAATCCCCAGATGCGAGGCAAGCCCCATCCGCCGGGGATGGGCGAGCCCATGAGCATCTAGTATGAGCGCGTCGACCTGCGTCTGGACACGCTCCAGGGCACCGACGACGGACGGTAACTCTCGGAACGAGAGCAGCCCGGGAACGTAGGGGAACCGGAGCTGCTCCCGGAAGCCCTGCACCTCGACGGGCGTGAGCCCGGGGAAATCCAGCACGACGACCGTGCCATAGGCCATGTCTCCCTGCGTGGACACGTCAGCCCCGGCCACGTGACGCACCCCGGTGAGATCTAGCACCGGTCCGGCCACCACGCGAGACGCCAGATTCTCCTGCAACCGCCTCGCCTCGGAGGGCGAGAGATCCAGGCCGTGTAACCCGCTTACCTTCATACGGTTACGTTAACAAATGTGTAGGCCAGACCAGGAAACTGGGAGATCAGAAGTAACATACCCCACAAAAACACCGTCCCGACCGATGGAATCTGGAGGGGGGAACGGTTCCATCGGCCGGGGCTCGGTTCAATCTGAATCTTACCCTTAGCCTGTTACGAAACGTTTGCCGTGTTGTTACGGTATCGTAACGTAACGGAAACACTTTGATTACAGAACTGTATCGGTGCAACAGAATTCGTATTCTAGCCGGTACGAGCCTGTATTCCAGGCGGCATATGTTTAACCCTGAACTTATAGGTGAGGGCGGTTTGCGGGACCGGGCGGGTTCCAAACCCGCCCCCACACGGGCACGGCGCTAGCCTACGGAGACGTTTATCGTGTGGTAGCCGGTGGCACCCGAGGGGTGCGGGGGGGCTTCCGCGGCGGTCTGGGTTTCGCCGGTGCCGTCGGTGGCGCGCACCTGGATGGTATGGTCGCCTGGGGTGGCGTCCCAGTCGTAGACGTACTGGCGCCAGGTATCCTCGGCAAGTTGCCTGGCCAGGCGGGCCGTGTTCCAGGTATCGCCGCCGTCTGTGGAGACCTCCACCCTCTCGATGCCGCGGTGTGGAGCCCAGGCGATACCCCCGATGGGGTTCTTGCCCGGGGAGAGGTTATCGCCGTCCTTGACGGTATCGATGCGAGACTGGGTCTTCACGGGACCTTCCTTCGACCAGGTGCGTTGGATCCAGTACGCGTCGAAGTCCCAATCCGTCAGCTCCAGCTCGGTGAGCCACTTCGTGGCAGAGACGTAGCCGTAGAGGCCGGGGATCACCAGCCGTACGGGGTATCCGTGCTTGGTAGGCAGCTCGCTGCCGTTCAGCCCAAAGGCAACGATAGCGTTGCGCCCGTCCAGGGCGATATCCGTCTTGAAGCCCGTCGTGAAGCCATCCACGCTGCGCCCCACCAGTTGCCTGGAGGCGGAGGTGATTTCTTCCCGGCTCACGCCAGCTTCGGCGAGAACGTCGGAGAGGAGAACGCCGGTCCAGCGCCCGTTGGAGACCAGCCCGCCGCCGACAGTGTTCGATACGCAAGAGAGGGTGATGTCTGCCTCGCGGGTGGGCATGCCGAGGAGGTCCTTGTATGAGAACTCAACCGGGTTCTGTACGGCGCCCTTCACCGAGAGCTTCCAGTTGTTCACGTCTATCCTTGGGGAGACCAGCGCCGTATCGATCAGGTAGAAGCTGGATGTCGGGGTGATCAGATCCGGCATCCCTGGCACGTTGATGGAGGCGTCGGCCGGGGGCCTTGGAAGCGTGTCGTGGGTGGCGGCCCGGCCCGCACTCCCCTGCGCCCCATCGTTCTTCCCCGGTGAGTCAGGCAGGCTCAACCTCCTGGGCTTGCCGGCGACCTCCTGGGCGCCGCCGGCCAGAAGACGCCCGATGCCGGCCGCGGCGAGGCCTGCCACGACGGCGCCGCCACCGAGCAGAAGGAAACCGCCACGGCCCACGGAAGTCTCCCCACCGGGGCCAGCCTCGCGGGACCTGGCGGCCGGTGAGAGCGCGCTGCCCGGCGCGCCGGCCGGAAGGGGCTCGCCCGCTCCCTCAGGGGTTGGACGGAGGCCGGCGGCCCGCAGGAGGAGTTCAGTGATGGCCGAGCCGGCGAGTAGGGCCACGACGATGGTGATAACGGTAGGCAACGCCTCTACGAACGGGTCGGCGAGGGCCGCGGCCACGGCTACGGCGGCCAGGACGACAACGCCGAGGGAGGCGAGGGAGGGACGCCCGACGGCGAGGTTGCCGAGGAGGGCGGCCACGACCGCGGTGCCAAGCAGCAGGCAGACGATCAGGGTCGGTATGTCGGCCGTACCGAGGAGCTCGATACCCCTGGTGACGAGGGTACCCGGTGTCAACTCCACGATGCGCTGGGCCAGCGAGACGAAGATCGAGGGTACGGGCGGGTAAAGGCCGTGCACGAGCTCAGCGATCCCGAACGCCACCACGGCCCCAATTACGCCGGCGACGCCGGCCCTCATCCTGTTTGTGGTCTGCTTGCTCATATCGGTGCTCTCCAATGCCTCTGTGAGGTGCTTTCCTGAGTCTATACCCGGGACGGCCGGCCCGAACCGAAAGCCATCACAAGTACTTACGGATCATCTCTCGGGACCGGATCAACCCGACTTGACACCGGCGTGCCGTGGCGCTACAAAACCCTCTACAGGCGACGAAGGGAACGAGTAGGGCCTGGAGCAACCCGCAAGAGCGAGCCGGGGACGGTGCGAGCCCGGCGCGGGAGATGGTCCGAACATCCTCCCCGAGCCGCCGGCCGAAAGCGGAAGGCAGAGACTGCCTAGACGATTAGTAGGACCGGCCGGGTGGGCCCGTTACAGCGCAGTCGTTGCGGGGGACCGCGACGAGACGAGAGGACCGGACCGCGAGGTCAGGGGCAAGTAGGGTGGTACCGCGAGGGCCTAGAGTCGAGGCTCCCGTCCCTACGGTGTGGAGCGGCGCTCCGCCGGGGGCGGGAGCCTTTTGTATGAGGAGGTCCGAGGTATGAAGTTCGACAAGGTCAGCCCGCAGGTAGATTTCCCGAGGCTGGAAGAGGGTGTCATGGGCCTCTGGCAGGAGACCGATGCCTTCCACGAGTCCGTGCGGCGCAGGCCCGCGGACAGGCCCTACGTGTTCTACGAGGGGCCGCCGACGGCCAACGGGAAGCCCGGGTTCCACCACGCCCTCTCGCGGGCCTTCAAGGACCTGATCCCGCGCTACAAGACGATGCGGGGCTACCGGGTGGAGCGGAAGGGCGGCTGGGATTGCCACGGGTTGCCCGTTGAGATAGGGGTGGAGCGGGAGCTCGGCCTGAACGGCAAGGAGGACATCGAGCGCTACGGCGTCGAGGAGTTCAACCGCCTGTGCCGCGAGTCGGTCTTCCGCTACGTGGGGGACTGGCAGAAGATGAGCGAGCGCCTCGGCTTCTGGGTGGACATGGAGAACCCGTACCGCACGCTTGACGACTCGTACATAGCTAGCGTGTGGTGGGCCCTGAAGACGCTGCACGACAAGGACCTGCTCTACGAGGGCTTCAAGGTCAGCCCGCACTGCCCGCGCGACCAGACCTCCCTCTCGTCTGCGGAGGTCGCCCTCGGCTACCAGCAGTACCCCGAGCCCGTCGTCGACCCGAGCGTCTACGTCAGGCTCCCGCTCCGGGACGAGGAGAACATCAGCCTCCTCATCTGGACCACCACGCCGTGGACCCTCATCTCCAACACCGCCGTGGCCGCCAACCCCGACGTTGACTACGTTACCGTCAGGGTCGGGGAGGAACGCCTGATCCTGGCCCGCGACCTGCTTGAGAAGGCGCTCGGGGAGGAGACCGACTACGAGGTGCTCGAGACCCGCAAGGGCGCGGCCCTTGAGGGGCTCCGCTATAAGCGTCCCTTCGACTACGTCCCCGTGGAGGAGACGGAGAACCTGTGGAGCGTTGTCGTGGACGGCTACGTGACCACGACCGAGGGCACGGGCCTGGTCCACACCGCGCCGGCCTACGGCGAGGACGACGCCCGCCTGGGCCGCAAATACGGGCTGCCCACGGTCCACCCGGTGAGGCCGGACGGCACGTTCGACGAGCGGGTCGGCCCCTTCGCCGGCCGGTTCGTGAAGGACGCGGACCCCGGCCTGACCGAAGAGCTCGCGGAGAATGGCCTTCTGTTCAGGGCGGAGACGCTGGAGCACGCCTACCCACACTGCTGGCGTTGCGGCACGCCTTTGCTCTACTACGCCAAGAAGGCGTGGTACGGGAGGACGACCGCCGTGCTCGACGATCTCCTGAAGGAGAACGAGGACATCAACTGGGTCCCGGAGCATATAAAGTGGGGCCGCTTCGGTGACTGGTTGGAGAACAACATAGACTGGGCCCTGAGCCGCGAGCGCTACTGGGGAACGCCGCTGCCCATCTGGCGCACCGCCTCGGGCGAGGTGGTAGTCGTGGGCAGCAAGGAAGAGCTGGAAGAGCTGGCCATAGACCCCGTCCCCGAGGACCTGCACAGGCCTTACATAGACCGGGTGCGCGTAAGGCACCCAGAGACCGGCGAGGAGGCAACCCGGGTGCCAGAGGTCCTCGACGTGTGGTTCGACTCGGGGAGCATGCCCTTCGCCCAGTGGGGCTACCCGCACGGCGAGAACAGCGCGGAGCGCTTCGGGGGGCAGTTCCCGGCGGATTACATCTGCGAGGCCGTCGACCAGACGCGGGGCTGGTTCTACTCGCTGCTCGCCGTCTCCACCATGCTGTTCGGAAAGAGCTCGTACAGGACGTGCCAGGTCCTCGGGCACATCCTGGACGCCGAGGGAAAGAAGATGAGCAAGTCGCTCGGCAACGTCATAGACCCCTGGGAGGTCTTCGAGAAGCAGGGCGCCGACGCCCTGCGCTGGGCGCTCTACACGGCAACGAGCCCGGGCAACACGCGGCGCTTCTCGATGGGCCAGGTCGACGAGGCCGTCCGCAAGTATCTGCTGACCCTCTGGAACACCTACTCGTTCTTCGTCACCTACGCCCGCATAGACGGTTTCGACCCGCGGGAGGACTACGTGGAGCCGGGGGACCGGAGCCTGATGGACCGGTGGGCCCTCAGCGAGCTGCAGCTCACCGTGCGTACCGTTACGGAGCGGCTGGACGCCTACGACGTAACGGCGGCGGGGAGGGCCATAGGCGAGTTCGTGGACGAGCTCTCCAACTGGTACGTCAGGCGCTCGCGGAGGCGCTTCTGGAAGGGCGAGGACGACAGGGACAAGAAGGCGGCCCATTCCACGTTGTACGAGTGCCTGGTTACCATCACCAAACTCACCGCCCCCTTCACCCCGTTCGTCGCCGAGTCCCTCTACCAGAACCTGGTTGCTGACAGCGAGGGTCGAGAGAGCGTGCACCTCGCCGACTGGCCGGAGCACGAGGCGGGGCTGGTCGACGTCGGCCTCTCCGACAGGATGGCGGCGGCGCGGCGCGTGGTCGGGCTCGGCAGGGCCGCGCGCAACGCCGCAGCCATAAAGACGCGCCAGCCCCTGCGGGAGGTCGTCGTGGTTGACGAGGGTTCGGACGGATCGTCGCTCAGGGAAGGCGTCCAGAACCTGAGGGAGATCGTGCTCGACGAGCTAAACGTCAAGGACCTCGCCTTCGGGGAGGCCGAGGACGTGTTCGTCTACGACCTGAAGCCCGACCTTGGCGTCGTCGGCCCGAAGTACGGAAGGCTCGTGCCCGGCATAAGGGCGGCGCTCGACGCGGCCCCCGCCGAGGTCGGCATCCGCGCCGCCGGCGGCGAGAGCGTTACCGTCGACGTGGAAGGAGACGGGATCACCCTCTCACCAGAAGAGCTGCTCGTCGAACCCAGACAGAGGGAGGGTTACGCCCTGGAGCGGGAGGGCCAGCTCTCGGTGGCCCTGAGTACCGAGCTCGACCAGGAACTGCTCAACGAAGGTCTGGTCAGGGAGCTGGTGCACAGGGTGCAGAACCTCCGGCGCGAGAACGGCTTCGAGATAGAAGAGGCCATCAGCGTAGGCCTCTCGGGCAACCCGAGGGTCGCTTCCCTACTAGATGGCCGGTGGGGCGAATACTTCAAAGCCGAGGTTCTGGCCAGAGAACTCGACCTGGCTCCCGATGACGGCGGCGCTCCCGGCGACGACTTCGAGGACGTGACGGTTGACGGGGAGACCCTGCGGGTAAGAATCCAGCCCCTCGCCAGGGCAGGGTAGATCCGTGGCGAAACGGGTATGATGTACGGACGAAGAGATCAGGACAGGGAGGTTTAGCTTGTTGGGAAGAAAGAGCCGTGCGGAGAAGCTAAAAGAGCAGGCCGAGTCCAATTCCCTGGTCCCGACGGCGGCGCTCAGCGCGGCCTTCGCCGGGGCGAGGCCTGTTATAGAGAGGCTACTCTACGACGACGACCTCAGGGATAACATCCGTACCTTTATCGAATCGGCCCGCTCCATTGCCGACGAGCTCTCCGACGAGGACCCGCAGGAGATCATCACCAGGCTCTGGAGCGATGACAAGCTCCGTGGCCAGGTCGAGGCCGCGGCCGGTGCCGCCAGCCAGGGCAGCAGGCGGGTGAAGGGCGAGAGGGTCCGTACGCCCCGCCGTAGGGGCGGCAAGCTGCTGTTCCTCCTGCTTCTCGCGGCCCTTGGCTTCCTGTTCCTGAACCCGAGAACGGGGCCCCAGGCACGCAAGTTCGTGGGGGACGCCTACGGTTCCCTCACCTCGGGGGAATAGAAGCGAAAAAGTCACCGCCCGGCCGCCCCGTGGGCAGTGCCGCCGGTGGTGTCATCACGGGTGGGGAAACGAGAGAGTTGGGTAGAGGCGCACGACTTCGCGCTCGAAGACGCGTCTCCTCTCCCCCGCCGAAGGCGCGAACCGCTCGCGAAGGGCGAGAAGTCCGGCTTCGGCCTCAACCCTGGCGCGCTCCGCACGGTTGTTGGCGCTCTCGCTCGGGGTTCCCTCCCGCGCGAGCCGTTCGGCCTTCGCCCGCAACCGTTCTTCCCGCTCGAAGAGGGCGGCGTGTTCCCTGGCGTACTCTTCTATGGCCGAAGCCGCCAGCGAAACCATCTCAGGGTCCTGGCTGGGCCCTGCTTTCGTGCGGCCGAAGACCCGGCCAACCGCACGTCCCACTATCTTCGGAAAGGAGCGTAGCCTGAGGGTGCCCAACAAAGGTAGACTGATCTCACTCATGACCCACATTCTAAACCGCCCGGCGCCGATTGTAGTAATCCTGCTCTCAATGATTCTCCTCTCCGGGTGCACTGGCCCTTTCGGGAGCAGCCCGCGCGAACAGGCCGACGAGGCTATTAGCGCCGCCAACCAGTCCATCGAAGAGCACAACGAGCTATTCGACCAGGCCCGCTCCACCTACTCGGACGTCAAGAACAAGATAGAGTCGGGCGAAGATCCCTCCAAAGAGAAGGAAAACATAACGGCCGCCAGGAACAACCTGCAAGAGGCGCGCACACACCTGCAGGATGCCGAAGGATCCCTGGCGACCGTGGACGAACTGGACGTCGACCCTGCCATCAAGAAGTACACCAGCCTCCTCTCCGAGGCCATGCAAGACCAGCTGGACGCCGAGGCCAAAGAGATAGATTTCTACGGCATCCTGGAACAGGACCCGGCCCTGGCGGACAATCGCGAGAAAGCCCTGGACCTGCTCTCCGAGATCGGAGAAGGTTACCAGAAGGCCGAAGAGACCTACCGCGAAGCCCAGGACCTGGCCGACAAGAACCCGAAGCTGATAGAGGGATCACAGGGTCAATAAAGCTGTCAGCCGTCGGCTTTCAGCTATTCTGGCTTGCCCGCGCAGGCGTCGCGCGCCCGACCTACCAGCTAATCCGCTAATGGCTGACGGCTAACAGCTGACGGCTCAGAGGGCTGGCAGGTGGGACAGGTGTAGGTTCCTCTTCCGGCGACGCGGGATTTCGAGATTTCGGTGCCGCAGCGGGGGCATGGCTCGCCAGCGTGGGTGAAGACCTGGAGCTGGTGCTGGTACTGGCCCGTCTCTCCGAAGGCATCGTGGTAGGAGTCGAAGGTGGTGCCGCGGGCCTGTATGGCGCGGCCCAGGATGTCGCGGGTGGCGGTGTGGAGCTTCTCTATCTCCTCCTGGGTTAGGGTGTTGGCCCTGCGGGTGGGGTTGACGCGGGCGGCGAAGAGGACCTCGTCCACGTAGATGTTGCCGAGCCCCGAGACCACCGACTGGTCGAGTAGCAGGCCTTTTGTGTTCGCCTTGCGGTCGAGGGCGGAGACCAGGTACTCGACCGTGAACCCGTCGGAGAAGGGGTCGGGGCCCAGGCGCGCGAGTAGTGGGTGGTTGTTCTCGTCGCCAGGCTCGTAGAGGTCGAAGTAACCGAGCCAGAGCCGGGTGAAGGCCAGCACCACGGGTTCGCCTTCGTCCGCGAACTCGAGAACCGCCGTGTTCATTCTGTCCGGTTCTTGCCAGGCGGGCAGGCGCAGGACCCTTCCGGAGATGACCAGGTGCACGAGGCCGACCACCTCGCCGAAATCGAGGACTATCATCTTGCCCCGTCGTCCGGTGGCCTCTAGCGTCTTTCCCACTAGCCGGCTTCCAAACTCCTCGGGGTCCACGTTCGTCACGTCCGGCCTGAAGACGGCGGCCCTTAGGACCCTGCGACCCAGGGCGAGGGCGGCCACGTCTTCGGAGATGACCGTCACCTCCGGCAACTCTGGCATCTAGCTTTTCTCCAGCAGCTTGTCCACGTAGCGGGCGACCCCGTCCTCATCCACGCCCGGCACCACCTCGTCTGCGGCCTCGCGGACCTCGACGGTCATGCCGCCAACGGCGACCCCGCGCCCGGCGAAGCGGAGCATATCTATGTCGTTGTCCGCGTCGCCGAAGGCGAGGACCCTGTCCTGTTCTATGCCCCACCGTTCGCACAGGAACCGGAGGGCCATGGACTTGGTGCCTTCGAGGCCGCCGATCTCGACGTAGTGGGGCAGGCTACGGGTGACGAAGAGCCTCCCGGCGAAGGTGGTCCGCGCCTCCTCCAACCAGCCCCCGATCTCGTCGGGGTAGTCCACGATCACGAGCTTGGTCGGCTCCACGCCGCCCTCCTCGAGCCAACGCACCGGGGACTCCACGGCGTCGACGCCGGGATCCTCGTAGCCCCTGAGGTGTTCCATGGTCGCGGGGGTGTCCGGCGAGGTGACGATCCCGCCGTCAACGAACACGCGCGCATGGAGATCCCTCCTGGCCGCCCAATCCAGCACCTCCATGCCAAGCTCCGTGGGTAGCGTGCGGTGCAGCAAGGTCTCGCCGTTGATCCTACGCACCATCGAGCCCCCGTAGCAGATCACCGGGTCACCCTCGTCGAAACCGAGCCGCTCCGCGTGCTCCCTCGCGTCCTCGAAACGCCTGCCCGTGGCCACGACGAGCCTCATTCCCCTCTCGCGGAGACGATCCAGGGCGGCGATGGTTTCCTTCGTGATCCTCAGGTTCCGCCGCAGCACGGTCCCGTCGAGGTCGAAGGCGCCGAGTTCGAAGCCCAGGCCGTTTCCGCTTTGTTCTTGAGCCAAATACAACCTTTCAGCCGTCGTGGGGACGAGAAGATAACCGGATAACGCCCCCCGTTTCGACCAGTTTTTAGCACATCACGACCACAGCCACCCGAGGAACGAGCCAACCGCGATCACGGCCAGGACACGCAGCATCTGTACGACCAGGACAAGCGGCGCGTCGGCGCCGCTTCCGAGCGCCACGATGGCAACGGAGTCGATCCCACCGGGCGTGGTCGCCAGAAAGGCCGTGATCGGATCTATGCCCGTGATCGCGCTCAGGATCCACCCGAGGACGCCGCACGCGACGACGAGGCAGGTAGAGGAGAGAACCATTACCGGCAACAGCTTCCCCGCCCGCTTTATAGAGTCGCCGTCGAAGAGGAGCCCGACCCACAAGCCGATGACGAGGTAGGCCACCTGCGGCACGCCCTGGGGCCAGGCCAGGTGCATCACACCCAGCTCTTCGAGAGAGATCCCGAGTATCAGGGGACCTAGCAGAGCCCCGGCGGGCAGCCGGACCCTCGTGCCGGCCCACGCGCCGATCCCGGCGACCAGGGCAGTAAGGGCGTAGGTAGTGAGGTCGTTCTGGACCAGAAGGTCGGTGCCTCCCGGGGCCGGCTGCAGGCCCTGGACCGTGGACTGTGCCGACCCTTCTCCCGCCTCCAACCCTAGGCGCCCGACCAGCGTGGCCGTCACGACCACAACGACGACGCGGGTGTATTGCATCAGGGCCACGAGGCGCGCGTCGGCGCCAAGCGGGTCGCTCATGGCGAGCATCCCCGAGGCGGCCCCGGGGAGCGTCCCGAGGGCCGCCGTCTTCCTGTCGAGGTGAATCAAGGCCGGGAGCAACAGCCCTACCCCGAGGCTCAGAACCAGGGTGCCGCATACCACGAGGATCACCGGCAGCAGGTGGCGGGAGATCAGGGGCACCACAGATGGCCTGAAGGTGGAGGCGAGCACACCCCCCACCACGGCGAGCGATGCTACGCGTCCCCAGCGCGGCACCGTTGGATGCTTCTCCCAGAGAAGCGCTACGACGAGCGCAGCGAGCATGGGTCCGACCAGCCAACCGGCGGGCAGGCCGGCCCGCTGGGCCAGGTATCCTGCCGGGGCCGTCAGGGCGCCGAGGGCCAGCCATACGGCGACACCGGCCGTCCATGATCTCGTGTCAGACATCTCGTCATAAGGTACTACGGCGTTTCGGGAAGGTGTGCTGGGGCAACAATGGCCAGACGTAGAGGTCGACCGTTTCTGGAAGGAGCCCGCGATGGAGCTGGGACTGGAAGGCAAGGTGGCGCTGGTAACCGGCGGGAGCAAGGGAGTAGGACGGGGTGTCGCCGACGCCCTTGCTGCAGAGGGGTGTCACCTCTGCATCTGCTCCCGCAACGAGCAAGAGGTGCGAAAGGCTGCCGGTGAGATCGGGGAGGCGAGTTCCGGCGGCGCCCGCGTGCTGGCCGTCGCGGCCGACCTGACCGACGGAGAGGACCGCGGTCGGCTGGTTGAGGAGACCGTGCGGGAGCTTGGTGCCGTCGACATCCTGGTCAACAACGCCGGGACGGTGGGCGGCGGCAGCACCCTGGA
>DASUPX010000210.1:0-5396 GCA_036280905.1 Rubrobacter sp.
TACTGGCCGGTCTCCATGTGGTGCGCGGCGAGTTTGCCCAGCATGTCCATGTAGGCGTTGGAGAGGCGCTCGCGCTCGACCATCGTCCAGTCCTCGTAGAGGTCCTCTATCAGGTAGTCCCCCCGGTACAGTTCTACGGCCTTCTCATACTCGAGGACCGCCTCCTGTACGCTACCCTGCTTTTCCAGGCGACGACCTTTCTCACAGCACGCGTTGAACTCTTCAACGTCGGTCCAGACCCTTATAGCGGGAGAGAGATGATAGTACCCGTCTTCGAGGGTGACGTAGCCTGTGGAGGGGGAAGGGGAGCAGCCGTCAAGTAGCTTGCGCAGGACATGGATGGCGGAGTTGAGCGACCAGCGGGCCTTCTTGAGGTTCGACTCGGGCCACAGCCAGCCCATAAGGTGATCCTGGGAGACCGGACGGGAGCGATCGGCCAGGAGGTATTTCAGTATGGTCATCGCCTTGCCGTTGCGCCCCAACCGCATGGCGTTCCCGTCGCACAGAATCTCGAACTTCCCGAAAAAGAGCACCCGCAAAGAGGGCTCTTCTCTAGTGGGCAAGTGCGGTAGGTAGGCGGAGAATCCTTCTCCCTCCGTCTCCTCTATGAGCTGCCGCACGGCATCTGGGGCGGCCCCGCGGGCCGAAAAGACCCCGGCCACGGACCCGTCCACCCGGCGTAAAACCAGCACGTCGGGATCCCTCTCCAGGTAGTAACCGGCCGGCAGATCCAACGCTAATTTCTGCATGAGCATGTCTCCAGATCGCTGACCTCTCGGCCGCAGAGCCCCGGTTCGACTACCAAGACTTGCCTGTGCCGTTACCCGCGGACACTCCATCTACCGACCATCACGACCCCTTTCCCGAAGGGCGAAACGCCGGATGGCCGCCTCTTCGCAAAACCACATCGCGTCATGCAGCATATTACGCAACACGGGTGATACGTATCACGCAAATGAGTGATTCTCGGCCTATCCAGAGAATTTATTCGGGGAGACGTCGGGACGGGTTTCGAACCCGTCAGACTACGGACCCGCTCCTACCCGGCGGAATCCGCCCTGCGTTTTTCGGGGGCGTAGACGGACTCCAGCAGTACGCTTACGAGCCCGGGGTCGAACTGGGTGCCCGAGTTGTCTCTGATCTCCTCCAGGGCTGAAGCCTCGGAGACGCCGTACCCGTACGGCCTGGCGCGGATCATGGAGTCGAAAGCGTCAGCGACCGAGACGATACGGGCCAGGAGGGGTATGTCTTCCCCTGCCAGCCTGTCTGGGTAGCCCCTACCGTCGTAGCGTTCGTGGTGGTGCTTGACGACCGGCAACGCCGGCTTCATCTCCTCTACGGGGGAGAGGATCCCGACGCCCAGGGTGGGATGCTGTTTTATGACGGTGTACTCTTCTTCGGTGAGACGTACGGTCTTCTGCAGGATGCTGTCGGGTATGCCTATCTTGCCCACATCGTGCAACAGGGCACCGTTGGCGAGCGCCTCCATCTGCTCTTCGGGCAGGGACATCTCGCGGCCGATGCGTAAGGAGAGGCTGGAGACGGACTTCAGATGCTCCTTGATGCTGGGGTCCTTGGCTTCCATGGCCTCGACGAGCGTTCTGACGATCCCCGATACCTGCCGTTCTCCCCCGAGCTCCCCGGGGTCTTGCGCGCTGGCGGGTAGTCCTGAGATACCTTCGGGTCGTTCGTCCGCCTTCTGCAGGGCTTGCAGGGCCGCGCCGATCGCAGCGTACTCGTCCCCGGTCTCGGCGATCGCCCAGCCCACGGTGACCCAGGGCTGGTTGCCGACGGCCCCAGTCCCTTCCGAGAGGTGCTGCCGGAGCGAGCGGGCGACCCGTCGCGCCCTGTCCTCGCCCGAGCCGCCAAGGACGACAACGAACTCTTCGTCCCCGTAGCGGAACGCGCGCTGCCTGCCGTTAGCGAGCTTCTCTCCTATCTCGCGTATGAGGGTGCTGCTGGCATGGCCGCGAAGCCCTGCCGGATGCATCGCCAGCACCGTAAGCGGCCTGCCGTAGGAGAGCTCCTGCCGAAGGACACGCCGCAGCGAGGCCCGGTTGGGCAAACCCGTCAGATGGTCCAGACCGCCTGGGGCTTCCGCGGTGTTCTCCAGGACCGGTGCCACCTCCCCGGCCAGGAGCTTCAGGGCCCGCTCCTCCTCGGCTCCGAACTCCCCGCCGCCGACGATCACGGCCCCCCACTTCTCCTCCTCGTCCTTGCCAAGTGGCACGACCAGGAAGCCGCTTATGCCGTGGATCTCCTCCTCGCTACGCACCACCTCCCCCCCACGACAACTCTGGAGCACGAGGCTCTGGATCGTAGGGTGCCACCAGCTCGGGCAGGCCTCGGAGTCGCCTTCCATGAGGGTATGGTGGTGGTTGCCGGTGAGCGAGGCGACGTGCGCATAAGGTCCCCCGCCCAGCACGTGGGCGGCCCCCACGGTCCACCGGAGGATACCCTCCAGGCTCAACACCTTCAGCACGGGCGAGAACTCAGAGATCAGGCTCTCATCTCTCTCCACGCGGTCTATCTCGTTGGCCAGGGTGGAAGAGAGCTTCACGGCTAGCTTCTTGACGCCCTGTACGTGGGTGGCCAGAAACGTAACGGCCACGCAGAAGAGCGCCACGAACCCGGTCTTCAAAGCCACCGGGGTAGAGACGAGGTCCCCGAACCCGCCAGCCGCGACGACGGCGACGGGATATCCTGCCACGAGCGCGGCCGTGCCCGCCGCGACCTTCTGGCGGGTGTCGGTCCAGGCGACCCCCAGTGCCGCCAGGAAAAGGAGCAGGAAGAAGGGGGACTCGGCCCCTCCCGTGTAGGCGATCAGTACCCCTACGAGCGCGCAGTCCAGAAACACGCACACCAGCCGCTCGCGCACCAGAATCCCGGGCCATCCCACGGCCTCGAACAACCCGAGTAGAAAAGCCAGGCTCACGGCCAGATAAGCGCCCGCCATCCCTGCCGGGGACCACCCCTGGCTCAACAGCACGGCCACGACGGCCGCCAGCCCCATACGCAGCAGACCCGCGCCCCTTGGGGCCATTGCGGATGCCGTTTTGATCTGGCGCAATCTCTTACCTCGACTGACTTCTACCTGACGACCGATGCTAGTGGGGAACGATTCGACCGAGATGCTCGTCGCGGCGGGGTTCGGGCGTGCCCGACCTCGCGCCACCTTCTGGGGAGGGGAAGACGAATCGATGGTCGTCGGCCATCCTGTACCCTTCCGACTCGGTGTCGAGGAGCCTCAAGAGCGCCCTGACGACGACCCCGTCGAACTCCGTGTCAAGGCCGGCGCTCAACTGCTCGCGCGCCTGCCCACTCGTCATGCCGGCTCGCCTGGGCTGGTCCAGGATCATGGCGGCGTAGGCCTGGGCCACCGACAGTATCCTGGCCTCTAGAGGTATCCAGGGACCACGCAGCTTGTCCGGGTACCCTCTGCCGTCGGGCCGCTCGTGGTGCCAGCGGACCCAAGAGGCCATCTCCTCGAACTCCGCGATCCCGGCCAGCGCCTCCTCGCCACGCGCGGGATGCTCGTCGAGGTGCCTCCTGGCGATGGAGTTGGGCCTGCCGGTGGCCAGCAGCATCTCGTCGGGCAACCCGAACAACCCGATGTTGTGCAGGAGCCCGGCCATGCGCAGCTTTTCGACGTGGGTGTCATCGAGCTTCATCTCGCGGGCCAGGTCGGCCGCGTACGTCGCCGTGGCCGCGGCATGCCTGTGGGTGTACCCATCCCTCTGCCCCAGGTCCCGGATGATCATGGTCCCGAACGCCGTGTTGGAGTTAGCCAGGGCCGCTTCCAGGGACTTCACGCGCACCCGCAACTCCTCGTTCTCTTTCACCTGCTCCCGCGAGCGGTACATTAACGCGAGGCTTCCGATGGAACCGGCGACCACGACCACCGCCGCCACCGGGTCATAGACGACGAGGGCCAGAATCGCTAGCCCGGCCGTGAGGATGTTGACGGCCTCCGGTAGCAGATAAGGTTGCACCGTATTCTGCCAGGTCTTGTGGAACGACTGGTTGTACTTGACTCTGAGCAGGAACCCGTTGATAAGCTCGCTCGATACCTCCTGGACTATACCGGCCACCAGGGTCGCGTACAGGATAGAGGCCCAGGGTGCCGAGTCATCGACGAGCAAGGGAGCAGAGATCAACGAGAACGCCATTCCTGCCAGGTAAATGATCGTGACGTTGTGGCTGATTTCGTGGACCGTCCGGAGCGGATCTCGCCATCCGACGAACACCGCAGAGGGGATAGACGCTAATGCGGCCCATTCGGGACCCAGCGAGGCAACGGCAACTATAACCGGAATGTTCCACACCCCGATAGAAGTCCGCTCGTTGACCCGTATGGCGAAGAGATCGCCCAGGAAGATGAACGCAGCGAATATTGCCGCGCCGACGATGAGTTGTGGCTCCAACGCAAGACCATACTTGTAGCCCCAGGCAGCAACTAACGCCGCAGCGAACGCTGCAAGGGCTCCTACATATGATTTGAGATGGACTTCGACCAAACCGTGGCACCCTGTACCGGAATCCGCATTTGTTGAACGGTGTATTCTCGCACACCTGGCAGGTTCTACACAAGGCTCGGTTCGTCGCTCGGGTTTTACCAGGTTCTCTTGCTCATTATCCTCCTTTCACGACGCGGTTGCTGATGGCTCAATCTCCGCTCCGCTATTACCAGGATCGCTTGCCCATTACCTGCCCCTTTCTTGCACTTTATGCTACCTGGATACTACCTGAACTTGCGCCCCGTGGTAAGTAACCGAACCGGTAAGGTGCTAGTACTCGCGATCCGTGTTACTGCGTTTCTTCAGCCCTCGTATCCGAGGCCAAGGCAAGGACGGCCAGGATGACGAGGCCTGCGGCCGCGGTTGCGGCGGCGGCCAGGAGGTACGTGGGGCGCGCTCCCGAGGCGTCCACGAGGGCGCCACCGACGCCGTAGGCGAGGATCTCCCCTACGCTGAACCCGAGGAACCTGACGGAGAAAACGCGCCCCAGAAAGGCTTCCGGCACCCGCTTCTGGAGTATGGTGTCGGTGGTCACGTTCTCCATACCGTTGGCGATACCGGCCACCGCCAGCGCACCCAGGGCGAGGGCGAAGGTGGGTGAGAGTCCCGTTGCAAGCAGCGCCAGCGCCATGGCGAAAACCCCGGAGAAGTACACGGGCAACAGCCTGACCCGGTCCCCGAGCGCGACCATCAGGGCCGAACCGACCACCATGCCGCCCCCGTACAGTCCGACGAGGAGACCGTAACCGGCATCGCCGGCGTCGAAGGTCTCTTTGGCGAGGAAGATCTCGGCCGGGATCGTGATGTTGACCGTCAGAACGGTGAGGAAGGCCCCGAGCACTATCGCGAGTGGAACGCGAGAGCCGGCCAGGTAGGTGA
>DASUPX010000211.1:0-3529 GCA_036280905.1 Rubrobacter sp.
AGTATGGTCCTTGCCTCGATAACCCGGCCATCTAGCGTAAGCCTGGCCTCGTGGCAGCGAAAATCCTTGAGCAACCTCCCGACCGACCACAGATACCGTCCCGTACCCCCCAGGTAAGCCGGCGCCAGGGCGACGCCGGCAGCGACCTCGGCGTCAAAGCCTATGCCGAGCCCGTTGTTGAAGGGAACCCCGTCTACCTCGGCGGTGTCGACGACCCTTACCCTGCCAGACACGAGAACAGCCAGCGCCCGCCGCAGCCTGGTGCCAATACCTAGGGCCTTGACGTAGTCGTTGCCGCTGCCGGCCGGCAGGATGCCCATGACCCGGCCCGACTCCACACACGTCTCCGCAACCTCGTGTACGGTCCCATCCCCCCCAACGGCCACGACGGGCGCCCCCTCCGGTAACCCCCCCACGATGGCGCCAGCGTGACCGGGACCCTCCGTGATGTGCCAGACCGGCCGCACCCCCCGATCCTCCAGAAACTCGGAGACGAACTTCCGCAACCCCCCGGCCCGTCCTTTGCCGGCCGATGGGTTGAGAACCAGATGCGCTACTCCTCCGCCTAGATCCACACCCGGAAAATACCAGAACCGTGACCCACCGGCCCGGTCACCGAGTAACTCAAGCTATTCTCGAGGTATAGATCAGAGCGTAGTGAACCGTTTGCAGGTGAGGTCGCAGTTCATCCCACAGCATGACGACCGCGCGAAACCTTGCGGGAGAGGAGCAAGGCACCGCGCGGGGTCTCGTGGAACGATGCGGAATCGGCTCCGAGTAGAAGTCCGGTAAGTGGTGCGCCTGTTCTCCGGTGTCTCGAAGACCCGTCGGACATAAGGTTGAAGTAAAGGTAGAGAGCGATGTCGCGCCCCGGGTGAGAGTCGCGCAGGGTGATGAAAAGAGTACAATACGCCCCAACATGGCCGTACCCATCGAAAATTGCCTGCACCTCGAAGGTCTGAAGGTTGCTATCAGATCCGAGTACCGCTGCCCTCTATGTGGGAAGGTCATGGACCTTGCGGAAGTTGCGGGGTGGGTTCGGGAGGCTGAGATGAGCCGTGATGAGGCTTACTCTGTCGTTGAGGGTGACGAGTTCGGAGCGATAGCTCTGGAAGAATCGCAGAGGGAAGTCTACAGGCGACGGAGGGTGATGTACGAGTTAGAGAACGTACCAAGGGTCGTGACGGCGAGGCCGGAGATGATCCTGGTCGTCCATGATGGCGCGAAGGTGGCTTACGAGTGCCGCGTCTTCTACAAAGCACCGCGGCCCGTTGGGGTTGTGGAGCAGGCGAGCGTCGAGGCTACCACAGAGAGAATTCTGGAATTGCGCTCCGACGCCGATCCCGTAATCAGGCTAATCTCCGAGAAGGTCGAGGAGTTCCACGCCTTTCGTTCCAGTCTCCTCGAGGATGGGGAGCCTGCGCCCGAGCGCAGGGTGTTCTACGCGAACGAGCTATGAGCGCTGGCAGCAACCCCGGCCAGCCGCTAGAATCAACCACCAGATGGATACCAACTTCAACAGCGCGGTCGCATGAGCGGTAGCACCTTCATAGCCCTCGTCGTCATGATCCTGATCCTGCTCTTCATCGTCATGTCGATAGGGCCCCTGATCTCGGCGTTCTAGCACGCACGGACCTTCGGGTCCTCCGCTTGTCAGCCAATCCAGACCTCTGTTCGTCGGCACGCTCGGGCCATCGCCCTGGCCTGTCGTCATGCGTCGCCTCGTCGTCGGCCGGATCCGGGAGCGGCCGCACGTTACCGTAGATAGAGGGCGCTGTCCTGTTCTAGCGCCTCGTTGTTCGTCTGAGCATGAAGCCCTAGAAGCGGAAGGATGCGAGCTTCGAGTAGGTCACCCCGTTCTGGTCTGTGGTGCTCTTTACCAGGTCTACGCCGCAGACCGTGAAGCGGAGAGTGGGCGGGGAGGTTTGCGGGAGGTCCAGCTTTGCCCGGCGGGCCCGCGCCCGGCCCAGGGTCAGGTGGGGTACGTAGGGGCGGCTTTCCCTTTCGAAGCCGGCGGGGAACAGGAGGTCTTCCACCGTTTCGGCGATGGTGCGCAGGCGGTCCGACCCCTGTTCTATGCCGGCCCACAGGACACGGGCTCTCTGCACCGACGGGAAAGCCCCGAAGGTCGAGGTGGAGGCTTCGAACGGGTCGTGGCTCTCACCGAGTGGCTGGAGGGCTTTCTCTATGGTTCCTAGGTCTTGCTCCGCTACGTCGCCCAGAAACTTCAGCGTAAGGTGGATCTTCTCCTGGCCGATGAGGCGGAAATCCCTGCTGTTCCGCAGGTTCCGGGCCGCATGGACCAGCGCCTCCCGCACTTCCCGTGGTGGGAAGATGGCGACGAAAGTCCTTGCCACGGGATCAATCCGGGATTGGTTTGTGGCCGTTCTCCTGCACCTTGCGTCCCTGGGCAGCACGGTTGGCGATGAGGGCCGCCGTGGCGCCTGCGCCGACGCCGTTGTCCACGTTGACGACGGAGAGACCCGGGGAGCAGGTCTGGAGCATGCCGAGAATGGCAGCGGTGCCGTCGCCGCCCAGGCCGTAGCCGGTGGAAGTGGGGAGCCCTATAACCGGTACGGGGACGAGGCCGGAGACAACGCTAGGAAGCGCACCTTCCATCCCCGCTGCGACGATCAGGACGTCAGGGTCGAACCCCCTGAGCTCTTCCAGCGGAGCTACCAGGCGGTGGAGGCCGGCCACACCGACATCGTGGAAGCTCCTCACGGAAACGCCCATCTCGCGGGCCACGGCGAGCGCCTCCTCGAGCACGGGCAGATCCGAGGTGCCCGCGCTCAGAGCACCGATCCGGCCGCCACCAGGCAGAGGTTCTCCGGTACCGACCACGATGGAGCGCCCGGCCTGCCGCACTGGGGTGTCGGGGAGCGTCGCGCGAATCTCCGCTTCGTGCTCCGGGGTAGGGGAGCTTACGATGACGCGCTTGCACGACTCGAGCAGGGTGGCGCAGATGCTGGCCGTCTGGGCGGGGCTCTTGCCGCGGGCGTAGACGACCTCGGGAACACCCTTCCTGATGGAGCGTCCGAGATCCAGGGCCGCGAACTCGTCCAGGTAGCGAACCTCGCCCTTCTTCAACCGCCCGGCGGCAGTGGCGACTGAGAGCTCGCCGTTCGCGACGGCGGACAGTATCTTCTCCGTATGATCCATTTCCTCCGAATCTGGGTATAGTACGGGCCATGAATCTAACACGTCGTTTCCTCGAAAGTTGGGAGTGGGGTCAATGTCGATAATCGAGCTCATAGTGGCATTAGCCGCGATACTCGGCGCGGCGGTGCTCTTCACGAACGCTGTCGAGATCATGGGCGAGCGACTGAATTTGGGCCACGGGGCGGTAGGGAGCCTGCTGGCAGCGGTGGGGACGGCGCTTCCGGAAACGATGATCCCCATCGTGGCCATACTCGGCGCGGTCATCGTGGGCACGGGAGCGGCCGCAGCCGGCGAGATAGGCGTCGGTGCGATTCTGGGCGCCCCGTTCTTGCTGGCCACACTGGCTTTGTTCCTGGTGGGGCTCTCG
>DASUPX010000212.1:0-2480 GCA_036280905.1 Rubrobacter sp.
ACCCTCGAAGGCGAACATGCGCATGAGATGCCCCCGCCTCATCCCGACGGCCCTTGCTATACCCAGCTCGTGCTTGCGCTCCGCTGCGAGCATGACGAAGATAAGGAAGATCAGGAGCACCCCGGCGGCGACCGAGAACTGTCCGAAGAGCAAGAAGATGCTCGTGAAGGTCTCCCCTCCGGAATCGGCCTGCTCTATGGCGTCCTTCTTGACGGGATCTGCCTTGAGATCGTTCTCCTCGAGCAGCGGCCGGAGCGCGCTTATGGTGGCGTCCGTTCCCGCGGCGCCGTCGATGGCCGGACCCTCGTGGGTGATCAGGACGATGTTGATCCTTCCTTCCTCCCCCACCCTGTTCTGCAACCTCTCCAGCGGCATGACCATCGAGGCCGAGGAGGCCGGGTTGGCCCCGCTCTCGTACACGCCGGCCACGGTCAACTTCGAAGGCTGCGGTACGGGCACGGTTTCCGGGATGGCTCCGGCGTCCGAGGGAGCTTTCGAGAAGCCTTCCGAAGGTGCCTCAGGCGGCGCGTTGGGGACCGCGGTCGGATCAACCTTCTGGGCGAAGGTGGCTTCGACCTCGTCGCCCTTGCCGACGTCGAGGCCCCTGGCGGCTTCGGCGCTCAGGTAGACCTCGTTCTTGCCGAGGTCCGAGGGATCTAGCGTCCTGCCGGATGCGCTCTCGAGGCTGTCGAAACCCTGCATGGAGCTCTGGTCGAGGCCAAGCACGTCGGTGCTTGGCTCGCTTAGGTCGCTGCCCGTGGCCGTTACGGGCACGGTCTCTATGGCCGCCGGGGCGACGCCCGAAACGCGGTCTCTGTCGGAGAGCCGGTCGCGAACGTCGCCAGCGATCCCGGCATCGAAGTACTTTGCTCGTTCCGAGGTGGACGGGCCAAACTGCTGCGGACCCGAGGAGTCAGAGCCTCTGGCCTGGACCTCGACGTCGACCTGGCCGAGGTTCTTCAGAGACTCGACACGGAGGGAGTTCGTCAGGGTATCGCCGGTGGTGAAGGAGGCGGAGAAAAGCATCGTGGCGAGCATCAGGCCGAGCACGATCAGGATGGTCTGGGTGCCACGACGGGGCAGGTTACGGGCTGCCATCCGGAAGGAGACGCGGTTGCGGAGGGCGGAGAGGCCCAGGATCAGGACCGCCGCCCCAAAGACGGCCAGGAGGATCCACATGAGCCTCTCGGTCGGGATGCCGAAGAGCTCTTCCATCTCAGGTCTCCCCGTGGTTCTGCTCGTCGCTGGTGATGCGCCCGTCGCGCATGCGGATGGTGCGGTGCGCCCTTGCCGCGACCGCGGCGTCGTGCGTTACCAGAACGAAGGTCTGCTGCTCGCTCTTGTTGAGCCTGACCAGGAGATCCATTATCTCGCCGGACGTCTCGGAATCGAGAGCGCCGGTCGGCTCGTCGGCCCATACGATGGCTGGGTTGTTTACCAGCGAGCGGGCCACCGTAATACGTTGCTGCTGGCCGCCGCTCATCTCGGCCGGGCGCTTTTTCGCCTGATCCGCGAGCCCCACCATCTCTACGGCATCCTCGGCCCACCGCCTGGCCTTCTTGGGTTTGTGGCCGGCCACCAGCAGGGGTAGCTCGACGTTCTCGATCGCCGACAGTACGGGTATGAGGTTGTAAGACTGGAAGATGAAGCCCATCTTCTCGGCCCGGAAACGGGTGCGTCTTCTATCTGACATGCCCTTGATCGACTCGCCATCGACGTAGACCTCGCCATCGGAGAGATCGTCCAGCCCTGAGAGCACGTTCAGGAGGGTGGTCTTACCGCAGCCCGAAGGCCCCATGATGGCGACCATCTCGCCGCGCCCGACCGCGAGGTCGACGCCCCGCAACGCACGCACCCGCAGGCCCCCGGCGTCGTAGACTTTCTGGACGCCAACGGCCTCGATCATGAGTTCCTTCGTCGTCTCCTCCAAAAGGTTCCCTCCTCGCTCCTCCGAAACAGACCCTCGCCCTCCAACCACGTCTACCTCCCACGCCGACTACACACTACGCAGGAACGATAAGCCGGTTGCTCGGGACGTACATCGGGCCCGGGGCTGAAGTTCGCTAGGTCCACGGGCGGATCGCCCCACAGGTGACGACCCCGCGAATGATACAACGCAAAATCCCCGGTGCCGCCGGTTAGATTCACATCACTACCCGGAAAGGCGTGAGGATCTACTCTGAGAGATCAACCTACCGGGCCCGCGGCTTCCGCCTTGGAACTTTGCGTTTCAGGTAGGCATCAAGGCGCTTGAAGTCCCGCTTGCCGAAGGTGATGCCATAGAGCAGCACGGCGACTATGGCGAACTGATACGTCGCGAACACGCCCGTGTACAGGTAATCCAGGACACCCAGACCGAGGATAACGAGGTTGTCAGCGACGATCAGGGCCAGAAACACGAGGCTAAGCCTGTCGAGCCCAGCCCAGTACCTGAGCACGAGGAAAGCGCCCGAAAGCAACCAGAACGAGGCCTCCGCCCC
>DASUPX010000213.1:0-2900 GCA_036280905.1 Rubrobacter sp.
TCGGCAGGGTTCGCCTCATCGTTATGGACTCGCGGGCCGGACGCATCCTGGATGAGGGTCACCGCGCCATGCTCGACGACGAGGAGTGGGCCTGGATCGAGGACAGGGCCTCCGGAGATTTCGACCACCTCCTGATCGGCACCTCGCTTCCCTTCCTCCTGGGGCCGGGTCTGCACCACCTCGAGGCCGCGAGCGAGGCCATCTGTGCCGGGGCCTGGGGCCGCCCCGCGGCCAGGATAGGGGAGGCGGTCCGCCAGCTCGTGGACCTGGAGCACTGGCCGGCCTTCCAGAAATCTTTCAAGGACTTTGTGGGCCTGCTGCGCGCCGTCGCCTCGGGCGAACGTTCCGGCGGAGACCCTCCCGCCTCCGTGGTTGTGCTCTCCGGCGACGTGCACCATGGCTACCTGGCCAGGATGGGCTTCGGCGACGGCGTACAGACCCCCGTCTACCAGTCCGCCAGCTCTCCACTTCGAAACCCGCTGGGGCTCCCGGAGCGCCTCGTGATGCGCTTTGGATGGACGGCCCCGGGACGGCGCATCGGCGAGGCGCTACTACACCTCGCCGGCGTCGAAAAACCGGACCTGAGCTGGGATCTCGTGCACCCGGAACCATGGTTCCACAACCACATCTCGAGCCTACACATCCGTGGCCGTGAAGCCACGCTGAGGGTGGAGAAGACCACACCCTTCAACAACGACGAACCGCATCTGTTCCCGATATTCGAACACCGGCTAGCGTAGAAAGCTAGCAGCTATCAGCCGCCGACATAAGGAGGCTTCTTGAGAATCGTAACAGCCACAGACATGCAGACTGCGCCCGGACCCGAGGACTGGTTTACCGGTGCGGTGTGGAGGGACAACGCCCCCGTTGAAGGGCCGCCCGACGTGGCCGTGAACCGCGTCTTCTTCGAGCCGGGCGCCCGCACGAACTGGCACACTCATCCTGAGGGCCAGATTCTCTACGTGGTTAGTGGTACCTGCCGGGCGGCAAAGGAGGGCGAATCCCCCGTCGAGGTGGAGGCCGGTGGCATCGTCTACTTTGCCCCGGACGAGAGACACTGGCACGGGGCCAGCCCGGAGACGTTCATGGTCCACATGGCCATAAACATCGCCAACACGACCGACGGCGGCACGGAGTGGCTGCAGCCCGTCACGGACGATGAGTACTCCGCCTTCGAGTAACGGATCGTGGTTGAACAGAACCGGCGAGACAGCCCGCGGCCCTCAGCCAAAAAGGTAAGTGCCCGCCGGCTCCCAGGGACCCCCCAGGTAGCGCCACAGCGAGAGACCGAGGCCATCGACCTCGAACGGCGAGAAGGTCGCCTGTAGTTCCTGGTGCAGGGCTCGCGCCTGCTCGGGTGCGACCTTGTTCTGGACCGTGATGTGGGGCTTGAAACCCTGGCGGTCCTGCGCGCCGAGCCACGGCTCCCATCCTCTGACGAGTTCTCGACGCAGCGCAAGTAATTGCGGTGAGGAAAGCGCGTAAGCCACGCCGCGGCCCAGCAGGCGGAGGCCCGTCACGGAGAAGGTGAGAGGCTCCTGCTTGCGACAGATCTCGTGAAGGTCGGAGGAGATCTCCGCCTCCTGCTCGCCCGGGAGCTTGTGGAAGAGCGTCAGGTGCGCGCGGAGGTAGTTGCGTTCTGGGGGGAAGTGGAGCTCGCGTAGACGGTCGAAGTGCTCTTGTGAGCTCTCGTCCATCCGGAGCGTCAGGATCAGGGGCGCGGGCACGTCGGCGTCGGGGGCGATCTCCCGTTTACACCTTGTCTTCGGGTTTGGGGGCGCTCTCGCCGCTGGCGAAGGTGAAGTAGGCTTCGGGGTCGTCCGCGCTCTTGCGTCCGGCCTGGATGATCGCGAACCGGAAGGCGAGGCCGCCGCCTAGCGCGAGCACCGAGGCGAGGAGGCTTTTGGAACGGCTCTCCCTGCCGAAGAGCAGGGCCATCGGCGCGAGTATGCCGCCGATGAGGGTGCCGCCCAAGAAGAGCGGGGCGACCTCCCGGGAGAAGAGCGGCTTGCTCCAGCGGCTCATGCGCGCGAGCGAGGCGGCCATGAGCCCGGCCTCTACAAGCAGGGTAGCCTTCTCGGCGCGGTGCAGGGCGCGCAGGGTCCTCTCTTCGCCCGAGCGTGTCAGGTGGAGGACGAGCGAGAGCCAGGAGAGGGACGTGGAGAGGCCCGAGGTCAGGAACGTGGGACCCATAAACAGCCAGTTGCGCGCCCAGATAGGGACGGAGGTAGCGGCGATCAGGTTCCCCGTGTTCGAGCCTACGTTGAGCCCGATAGGCAGTGCCAGGAGCGAGAGAAGGCGCGCGGGTATCAGCCTCGCCAGCTTTGCGATGAGGTTGTCCGTGCCGAGTAGGCCGTCATCGGCGGCCTGGCGGACGGCGATCAGGCCGCCAAGGTTGCCGAACGCGAAGACCGACCAGCTCTGGGTGGACATCGGGGAGCGGAGCTTCAGGATGCGAAGCATGTTGTAGAAGCGCTCCGGACGACCGAGGTCCCAGATCAGGAGCACGGGGCTGACGACCATGGTGCCGAGCACCGTGTAGCGGCTGGCGCGGGTGAGGGCCTGGTCTTCGTGGCCGAGGATCTGGGCCATTGTGGAGAACAGCTGGACCCCAGCTCCGATACCCCCGATCCAGAAGTACAGTGGGATCTGCCACGTCCAGTGCGCCCGCTTAATGGGCGGGATGCCGTAGTAGTTCTTGTCCTTACGCTTCGCGTCCGTCTCGGGATGGTGCGTTGTCTCAGCCCGCCCGTTGCCCTGCTGGATCCGGTCCCTCCGCGTCTCGCCCATTCGTCTACCCCCGCTCCCTGAACGCCAGCGCCACGACCGCCCCGAGCACCGCCCCGGCTACCATGCTCGCGATGGTCCCTCCCTTGACCTTCTCCTGCGGCAAGAAGGGA
>DASUPX010000214.1:0-10456 GCA_036280905.1 Rubrobacter sp.
CGTTCGAGTGCCGGGTATACCCGGCGGCGCTCACTCCTCCCGACTTCGGTTCATGCTCGGGCGGATCTTCGCACACCGCGAGCGGTTTCTCCCCGGGCACCTACACGTTCGAGGTGCGCGCAACCGATGCGGTCGGCAACATCGATGAAGCCTCGGCCAAGCGCACCTTTACGGTAGACACCACCAAGCCTACGGTCACGAGCGTCACGCCCGCCAATCTGGCCAAGAACGTAGAACCAACGGCCAATGCGACGGCCACCTTCTCCGAGGCGATGAAGCCGAGCACCATCAACAAACTCACCTTCAAGCTCGTGAAGAAGGGGTCCACCACCCCTGTAAATGCCACGATCAGCTACAGCGGGAAAAAAGCGGTCCTCGACCCGGCCAGGAACCTGGTTCGTGGAGCCACATACAAGGCCACCGTCACAACCGGAGCGAAGGACCTGGCGGGCAACACGCTCCCCCGGAGCACGGTCTGGAGCTTCACCATCAAGCGGTAGCCCGAGGGGCGCCGTAATTCATCAACAAATGGGGCTTTGGGTACACGGTCCAAAGCCCCACTCTTCCACCCTCGAAGCCTTCACGAAGAGAACACGGCCGTTGCTGTACCCGAAGGACGTGCCTGCGCGTAAGGAATGGTAGCTAAAGTTACGCAAGCTACCGTCAATAGATTGGTTGCGGGCATCAGGCTAGCATAAAAGTGGTCGAGGGCTCGCCGGGCACTTGTTGTCGCTTTTGCGTTCTACCTCCAAACAGGAAGAAAGGAAACCGACGAGCGGAGTCAAACCGCTGACCCAGAGTCTCATTGCATTTGCAGGTAGAATAGTGGCTTTATTGGCGGCAGCCAGCATCCCTATCTTCACGCACAACCTCCGGTAAGTGGCTTCGTCTAGGATCGGTCGCGAACCCGTAAATCCCCTAGGGGAGATGCGTTCGTGGGTGAAGACGTACCATCCCGCCGTGCCCTAAGCTCGGATAGGATCGCAGAAGGTGTTGGCAACTGACGTGCTAAGCAGGAGGAACGATGGGCCTCGAAAATCCGGCGCTCAACGAACGCTCCTTTCGGCGCGGCATCGAAGAGGCCGCCTCCGAGCCCCGCGGCATGAGCGCCTCGGGCACGTACGCCATCGTCGGGTTGCTCTTCGTGATCGTGGTGGCCGCCGCGGCTTTCGGCTGGTCGCAGGTGGAGATCGTCAGCGTGGGCGGACGCAAGGAGGCTTTGACCCCAGCCTGGACCTGGCTCGCCTTCCTTTTAACCTTCGTCGTCGCCATCGTGGGCGCCTTCGCCTACAGGGCCGCACCCATCACCTCCGTCCTGTACGCCCTTGGCGAGGGTTCGCTGCTTGGCATCGCCTCCCGATACTACGACCTGAGGTTCGACGGGATCGTCTCTCAGGCGCTACTCGCCACGTTGTGCATATTCGTGGCTGTGTACCTCCTCTACAGCCTCCGCATCGTCAAAGTCACCTCGCGGTTCGCGACGGGGGTCATGGCGGCGACGGGCGGTTTCGTGCTGCTCTACCTGGTGGTGTGGCTGCTCTCTTTGTTCGGGGTGGATTTCCGCTTCCTGTATACTCCCACCCCGTTGGGCATCGGTATAAGCGTCCTGATCGTCATCCTTGGAGCGCTGAACCTCACGCTCGATTTTGCTTTCATCGAGAGGTCGGCAGAGGCGGGGGCGCCGAGGTTCATGCAATGGTACGGCGCGTTCGGGCTGATGCTATCGCTGATCTGGATCTACGTTTCGGTTCTGCGGCTGCTCGTGCTACTTCGGAGCAGGCAATAAGCGGCCGCCTATTGGAGCAGGTAGTTCCTCATGAACGTGCAACAGGCGTCGGCGAATTTCCACCACCAGTTGGGCACGAGAAATGCGCGTAGTCGGTCCAGGGCGGAAGAAGGTATGGTAGAGGTAGCCAGCGAGCGTCATTAGGACGGGAGCGACGTTAGTGCGTGGGGTTGTTGAGCTGGGCAGGCACTCGGTAAGAAGCTTCTTCGAACATCGTATGGCGATCTACGCGGAGCAGCTTTCCTACCGGGGCCTCTTCGGGTTCTTCCCCTTCATCATCCTGGTCTTCGCGCTGCTGGCTGTCCTCCGGATCGATGTGGTTTTCGACCGGCTCATAGAAGCGGCGATGGACGTGCCGCCGCAGGAGATCCCGGAACCGATAGAGCCCATGGCCGAGAAGGGTAGGAATCAGGCGGCGTTCCTGCTGCCGTTGATCCAGCAGGCGCGGGAGCAGGCGGGGGGAGGCTTGCTCTCCTTCGGCCTCGTCATATCGTTGTGGTCGGTATCCGCGGTGATCTTCACCCTGATGGAGGCTCTGAACGCCGCTTACGGCGTCGAGGAGACGCGCTCGCGGCGCAAGAGGTTCGCCTTCGCCCTTGTCTTCGGCCCCCTCCTCGCGCTCGCCTTTATCGCTGCGTGTGGGCTCATGCTGATCGGACCGCGCGTGGCCGGGTGGGTGGCGGGAGTCGCGGATCTGGACGAAGCGTGGGTGGCTTTCTGGGGCTGGCTGCGCTTCCCCGTGGCGCTCTTGTTGCTCTCGGCGGTGCTGGCGGTCGTCTACCGCTTCGTCCCCGACGCCGATCGATCATTCTGGTCTGCGACGCCCGGCGCCGTCTTCGCCGTGATCGCGTGGCCTATCGCTTCTGTGGGATTCTCTATCTACCTGTCCGACTTCGCGGGTCGCGGCCTGACCTACGGCAGCCTCGGGACGGCCGTGGGTTTGCTCGTCTTCCTTTACATCTCGGCGTGGATCGTGCTGCTAGGAGCAGAGATCAACGAGGCCGTCTACCGCGGATACCAGAGGCAAACCTGACTGTCCTAGAAGCCCGCTGCCGATAAGAAGTGCCCGGGTTGTTCGGTGATGCCCAGCTGGACCAGGCGGGCGAGCTGATCCCAGTAGAACCAACCACGCACGGCCTTGCCGTCTCGTATCTTGGTTATCATGACCCCCGACACGGTCGCCCTACACCTGGTCGCGGGCGTCGTGCGCTTCGATAACGGTGAGCGCGATCTCCTTGATCTCTTCGATCGACACGGGAAGAACCCCCTTTCGCGCGAGCATCTTGGTGCCCCGCCCTCGTTCGAAAAGAAATCTGCCGAACTTCGCCCAGAGCAATCTGCGACGCAGGTAATCCACTCGAGAGTGGTCCGATGAACCCTTGTCAATGCTCTATGGGCTCTGGCAGTAGTCCACAGCGGATTGCGACGGAAATGAGACAGTGTGCAAGCACGCAGCGGTTAGCTCTGAGCCATCAGCCAAGGACAAGAAAGCGACCTCTGATAGCCCTCTTCGACGAAGATCAATCTCTCTGCAAAACCGCTGTACTTCGCTTTGACGGCGTTCTGGGAAAGCGCTTGCCCTAGCGCACGCGCGGGGGCCGCTGAACTGTCGCCGATCCACTGCGCATCCTGAACGCCTGAACCACCGCTCCCACACCCCCGATGAGCATGAAGATAGACAGGATTAGCGTCAGCGCCGCAGCCCCGATCAGGGGGTTGATCACCAGGAAGAGGCCCAAGAGGATGCCTAGCACGGACAGGGCCCCCATGCTCCAACCGCCCCCTTGGAAAGCTACTACCAGGCCCGCAGCGCCCTGAAGCATGGCCAAGAACCCCACCAGGATGACCAGCCACGTGGAGGCCAGGGTGGTGCTCCAAAGCGGGTTGCTGAGTATCGCCAATCCGGCTATGAGGCACAGGATCCCGGCGACCAGCTTCCAGCCCCAGGAGGAGGAATCTAGAAAGATGCCCACGATGCGGACGACGCCCGCTACCAACAGGTAGATGCCCAGCAGCCACACCAGAAAAACCAGCGAGGCTCCCGGAGCCACCAACAGGATCAACCCAAAGAGGGCAGCGACTATTCCTTCAACCAGGACCAGCCACCAGGGCAGGGCTTCGGCACTTGCGCCAGCGTTACTGTTCATCTTCCACCTCTCGCTCGCCTACGATTATAGTAGTCCCTATTATGGGCACGAAGTCCTCGTCGCGGCCAGTATTCTCCCACAAGCTCATCCCCTCACCCTTATCCACCCGACTCGCCCGGAAGACGCCCTACGAACTTCGCCCAGTAACGGCGCCCTCGGAAAGCATTGTGAGCGATAATTCTGCCAGCTTCGTTTTCACGACTTCCTCGGGTGCGCTTCCGGGCGAGTCGGTCGTCTAATTCTTCTGGCCTTGCTGCCCTTGGGCCTCCACCTTCTTCTGCAGCTTCTTTAGCGCCTTCTTCAGCTGGTTTATCTGCTGGTCCTGTTCCTTCTGCTCTTGGGCATGTATCTTCTTCTGAAGCGTGGCCACGTCCTTCTGGAGGTCGTTCACCTCCTTCTTCAGGTCGTCTACCTTCCTCTCGAGATCCTCCCGGCCGGCTTCGAGCTTCTCCTTCGCCTCTTGCTGCTTGGCGTTTAGCTTCTCCTTGGCCTCCTCCCGGGCTTGCTGACCTTTGTTCTCGACCTTCTTCTCGGCCTCCTGCTGGGCCCGATCGGAAACCTGCCCGCATCCCGCCGCCGATCCCGCGATCACCAGCACCGCCAGTACCCAAACCGACGCTCGAACCTTCGTCATCACTCGACTCGCCCTCTCCTTCGTCTTTCGGAGGTCGTGGCTCCCCCGTGCTCGACGGCCCGACTATCTTCACGCCTCGAACGCGCGCTCGCCCAACCACCGGGCATTCCCCAGAGGCGCAGATCGATTCCCCCGAGAGCTACCCACCACACCGCTTGACGCCTCATGTTCTCATACTGATGGACAACGATGAACCGGCGATGATGGGCGAATAGGGTGTCGCAGCATCGCCGTCGGCAAAACCACCTTGTAGAAGGGGATCTCTGTGGACAAATCCTGCACGAATATCGGTGTTGGCTTGGAGCTTCCGTCAATAGGCTAACAACTTCTTGTACCTGTCAGCATCCAAAGCGATTCTTCCTTGTCCGGGAACATCTTGGCGGATCGATGGCACTGTCATAAAGGTCTCGGTAGAACATACAACTTGCGCGTGCCTAGCTTGGCGAGACGGCGTGGGAGACGGCGTTCGATGAGGGATCTGAGATGTCGCAGGTAGAGGCTACCGCTTATGCCTTGGCCGAAGGCCCGGGTGCCTGGCTACTCCAGGACGCGCTGGATCGCCGCAACTGCCCGCTGCCACAGCCGGGGCCTATCCCCTGGCAACTCGGGACCGGGATTCGCGCCCCTGGCGAAGCCCGCCTCCACCAGTCCTGCCACCGTCTCGACCACGGCGTGCGGCGGAAGCGCCCCGTGCGCAGCCGTGTACTCTGACGTCAGATCCTGCACGGCGTGCTGGCCGTCGAGCCGCTGCCACAAGAACCAGCCTATGGCCGATAGACGGTAGTAGACGTCGCGCCTGGGGTCTCTGAGGGTCGTGATGCTCTCTCCGAGGATGGTGGTGCGATGGTGGGCTTCCATCCCGGATACCCGACGCGGGCGATCGTGCAGGTGCACGAGCTCGAGCACCCGCTGGCCCGTCTGCCGGTCTTCACCAATGGACTCCAGGAGATCGGCGCGGCGCAGCGCAAGCAGCGTGCACGGCTCGAGAGCCTTCACCGTGGCGTTGCGTGGTTCGTCGGTCAGTAACGCTGCCTCCCCCAGGAGGGAACCGGGGCCGACCGTGGCCAGGTGGTTTTCGTCGCCTGAGACGCCTCTCGCGAGCACTTCCACACGACCGCTCTGGAGCAGATAGCATTCTTCGCCGAATTCATCCTGGCTGATGATGGTGGTCCCGGCTGGGACTTCGGAGCGCTCGAGCCGGCTCACGAGCCGACGGAGGCGCTCGCCGTCGAGCATGGAGAAAGGGCTCACCTGCTTGAGAAACTTCGTCACCCGCAAGTCGTCTGCCACCTTGGCGAAGGAAGCATGGACCTCCGGATGCTCCTCCAACAGGCGTCGAAAGTCGGCGGCACGCAGGCTCAGCAGCAGTAGGGGTTCGACGGCGATGACCGTGGCCTGCCGCCTGCCACCTGGCTCGAGCAACGCGATCTCGCCGAACAGCTCCCCCGGGCCCATCAGCGCCAGGGGCACGGGTCCAGAAGATCCCGTAGTCGAAGCCCTCGCCCGCCCCTCCACGATCAGGTAGAGTCGGTCTTCCGCGTCGCCCTCGGCCACGACGATACCGTCGAGCGGAAAGCGCTCCTCCTCCAGGCCTGCGGCCAACCCCTCCAGCGCGGAAGTGGGCAGGTGCGCGAGGGCAGGTACACCCGTCAGTAGCTGCCCTCGCCTCTCGCGGGAGAGGCTCCGATCGTCTGATCCTTCCTCGGCCATTAACATCCCCGTCGGGCTTGCAACGGTTCTGCATCAGAATCATTAAACACGATCTTGCGTCCGGATCAAGAGATAGAAGCCGAAGCTCGCAGAGCTAGATAAGGAAGGCGCGGATCAATGCTCTGTGAGGGCGACCCTTACCCTGCTGCTGGCGGCACCAGATAACAAGGTGAGCTGCTTTGCGGGTAGAGAATGGTCCTCACACAAGGTCAGGGTCTGGGACCCAGGCGCCCAGAAGGGCAGTTACAGGGTGGCATGCCTTCAACCGTCTAGATCTGTCCGGGCTGATGCCAGACCCTCGGCGCGCTTTTTGTGAGGCTAGGTTGTACGATAAGCTACAAAAATAGGAGACGAGCGGAGGTAGCAATATGGGCGCAGCAGAAGACGGATCTCCCGGAAAGCAGACGATGGAGAGGGTCGACCTGATGGACGCTCGCGAGGAGCTGATCGAAGTGCTCCTGAGAGAGAGCCGAGAGGAACTGGAGCGCATAGACTTGAAGGCGTCCATACTCTTGAGCGTCTGCAGCCTGGCGCTCGCCGCGCTCGTCCACGCGGCCGCCTACCTCCATTGGGATCCGCGGGAGCTCCTGGTCTTCCAGTGGTTCTTGTGGTTGGGAATGGCGTTCGGCGGTGCCGCGCTAGTTGCGTTGGCCGCAGCGGTATGGCCCAGGCTTGGTCACGGTCAGGGAGAGATCACTTACTTCGGCCACGTCGCACAATTCGAGGGGATAGAAGAGCTGAACCGCGCCCTCGACCAGGAGGTGTCCGCGAACCCCTCCCGCACGGATCACGTGGCGAAGCGCCTGCTCGCGATGAGCAGGATCATCTACGATAAGTACAGATACATCAGATGGGGGATGGGGCTTTTTGGCGTAGCCGTGCTCCTTTGCACGGTGGCGGCTGTCAGGGCTCTGACCACTTGAGGAACACTTCCACCTCCAGGCGTATAGTTGACAAGACCCAGCGACCCGAAGGTATACGGTCGGGTCTTGTGCAGCATTGGCGAGACCGTCCTCTTGACCCCGTGTACTCGCATGCCGCATCTTCCTGTGCTATACGCAAGGGGGCGGATCCTCGAAGAAACGTCCGCCAGAGTCGGCACCTCGTTCGCTAACGGGAGTCTTAGGGAGGGCAAAGTGGGCCGTCTGATCTTCCTTGGTACCGGTGACTCGCTGAACCCGGAGAGGGCTCAGACCAGCCTGGCCGTGCTGCTTCCGGGTGATGAGGCGATGCTGATCGACGCCTCCAGCGGCACCGTACTGCTCGGACGCCTCGAGGCTTGCGGCATCCCGCTCGAATCGGTGCGCCACCTGTTCATCAGTCACCGTCACTTCGATCACGTTGGCGGACTAGCTCCACTGCTCACGGCCCTTGCGGCCCTTCCCGAGGCTTTCCTCACCGTTCACGCTGCCCCGGAGACGCTTCGCGCGTTGCGAGGGGTCCTTGAGCTGACGATCCCTGGTGCGGAAGGCTGGTTGGGGAAGCGCCTTGGGTGGCACGAGCTCCTCCCCAATGAGCCTACCGAGCTAGAAGGGACAGACGTTATCCCCTTCCTTATGAACCACGGCATCGAATGCCTGGGCTTCCGCATAGCCCAGATGAGTTCTGTGGCGGTCGTCGCCGGCGATACTCGCCCGAGTCCGGAGATCGTCGAGCGTGCGGGCGGGGCCGACTTGCTCGTCCACGATGCGTACGGTCCGCAAAGCGCCGCCCAACAGGCACACGCCATGGGGCATTCGACGGCGACCGAGGCCGGTCAAGCGGCCCACGCGGCCGGCGTGAAGCGCCTCATCCTCACCCACCTCCGCGCCAGCCGCTTCGCAGACCCCGACGCGTTGGCAGCCGAGGCCGAAGCCGCCTTCGGGGGGCCGGTCGACGCGGCGAACGATCTTGACGTCTTCGATTTCTGAGCGGGCTGCCCTCGGGCGCTGGCCGTTCGTCGCTGGGGTGCTTTAATTGTTCTCATCGGGATAGAAGGTTGCGGAGCGGATGGCGAAGCCACACAGCGGCACGATCACCTTCCTGTTTACTGATTTGGAAGGCTCCACCTCGCTCTGGGAGAAAAACCCGGAGGCGATGTCCGAAGCTCTCTATCGCCACGACGAGATACTTCGCACAACCATAGAGGCCCACAACGGCCGGGTTTTCAAGACTGTCGGCGACGCCTTCTACGCCGTCTTCTCGGCCGCTCCCGATGCCCTTCGGGCGGCACTCGAGGCCCAGAGGACCCTTGGCCGCGAAGAGTGGGCCGAAACTGGGCCCTTTCGGGTGAGGATGGCGCTCCACACCGGGATAGCCCAGGAGCGAGACGGAGATTACTTCGGACCTTCCTTGAACAGGGTCGCCAGGCTCCTCTCCGCGGGGCACGGAGGACAGATTCTGACCTCCCTGGCCACCAGGGAATTGGTGCGAGACGGGTTGCCAGAAGGGACAGGGTTACTGGATCTGGGCGAGAGACTCTTAAAGGATCTCTCCAGGCCCGAACACGTCTTCCAGGTCACCGCCCCAGACCTTCCTTCGGAGTTCTCGCCACTCAAGACGCTGGAAGGTCGGCACAGCACCCTCCCCGCTCAGCCCACCCCGCTGGTGGGACGTGACAGGGAACTCGAACAGGTGCTGGCGCTGCTCCGCAGCCCCGCTGTGCGACTGCTGACCCTCACGGGTCCTGGCGGGACGGGGAAGACGCGGCTCGGCTTGCAGGCTGCCACCGAGCTAACTGATGAATTCGAAGACGGGGTGTTCTTCGTCGCGCTCGCCGCGATCGCGGATCCCGCGCTCGTCGCCCCGACCATCGCCAGAACCCTGGGGCTGGCCGAGGGCAGCATCCAGCCGCCGGAGGAGATCCTCGAAGGCTATCTGCGCGACAGGCAGACGTTGCTCGTTCTCGACAACTTCGAGCAGATACTCGCGTCGGCGGCGCTACTGGACGCCTTGCTCTCGGCGGCATCCGGCCTGAAGGTACTCGCCACCAGCCGCACCCCTCTCGGGCTCTACGGCGAACACGAGTACCCCGTTCCGCCTCTCTCACTGCCAGCCCCCGGGCACCTACCATCCACGGAGCGTATCGCCCGCTACGAAGCGATCAGGCTGTTCGTGGAGCGAGCCAGAGCCGTCAGACCGGACTTCTCGTTGACGGAAGAGAATGCCGCTGCGGTGGTGGAGATTTGCGCGAGGCTCGACGGTCTGCCTCTGGCAATAGAGCTAGCGGCGGCGAGAACGAAGCTGCTCTCTCCCCAGGCGATGCTGCCCCGCTTGAGCAACCGCCTCAGGCTGCTGACGGGGGGGGCGAGGAACCTGCCAGAGAGGCAGAGAACCCTCAGGAACGCCATCGAGTGGAGCTACGAGATGCTTGACGAGGGGGAGAGAATGCTATTTGCGAGGCTTGCGGTCTTCTCCGGCGGGAGCACCCTGGAGGGCATAGAGGCCGTCTGCGATGCGGCGGGAGATCTCCCCGTGGACCCCCTCGAAGGGGTCTCTTCACTACTGGATAAGAGTTTGTTGCGGCAAGATGAAGGTGTCGAAGGCGAGCCGCGCTTCGAAATGCTCGAGACCATCCACGAGTTCGCGTTGGATAAACTTGGGGCGAGCGGTGACGCAGGCGCTACGCGGCGCGCCCACGCCGAATACTTCCTGGCCCTGGCAGAGCGGGCCGAGCCGAGGCTGTGGGGGCCCGAGGATGCGGCGTGGCTGGACCGGCTGGAGGAAGAACACGACAACATGAGGGCGGCACTCTCCTGGGCCCTGGACAACCGGGAGGCCGAGGTTGCCCTTGGATTAGGTGGGGCGCTGCGGTGGTTCTGGAACATGAAAGGGTACTACAGCGAGGGAAGAAGCTGGCTTGCGGCGGCACTGACCGCTGACGGGGGAGCGTCAGCGTTGTCGCGGGCCAAGACACTCGAGGGCCTGGGCTGGCTGGCGAGCCAGCAGGGTGATCTCGACGAGGCGGAGACGATCGCCGGAGATGGCCTCAGGCTGGGCGCAGAAGCAGAGCTGGGAGACGTAGTATCGGCCGACTTCCGGAACGTACTGGGGGATGCGGCGAGGCAGAGGGGTGACTACGAGCGGGCGGCCGAGTTGCTGGAGGAGGGTTTGACGCTTCACAGAAAAACCGAAGATGTTAGAGGCGTCGCCTGGTCTCTTGGCAACCTGGCCAACGTCTCGACCGACCGTGGTAACTAC
>DASUPX010000215.1:0-7302 GCA_036280905.1 Rubrobacter sp.
TGGGCGGCATACCTGGGGTCGGAGCAGGAGAACGTGCGGCTACGGGCCGAGAACCAGCGGCTCGAAAAACAGGGCGGGTCTTCTCTGGTCGTGGTAGGGGTCGAGGGTACTGGACTTGCGCCCGAGGCGCGGGGAACGGCCGTGCTCGACCCGGCGGATGGGACCGTGGCGCTTGACGTATACAACCTGCCTGCCACGCCGGAGGGCCACTCGTACAGGGCCTGGCTAGTGGCGCCCGACGGCGACGCCTACTCCCTGGGAACCATGAAGACAGACGACAGGGGCGACGGGCGCATGGCAGGCCGCCTCCCGAAAGACCCGACGCCCTATGAGACCGTGCAGGTCACCACCGAGCCCATCGGGGCCAGAGAGCGAGCAGGGCCCGTGTACCTGGAGTCGGGCCTCTAGGTAGATCTCGAGGTAAGGCATCAGGCTTCAGGAGAAGTACCTCTGGCCCGATGCCCTTTTCTGCGACGTAGCCTGACTTTTTCCAGAGTACCCCGAACCGATTACCTCGGGACAACCGGCTGAAAGCGAGGCGAAGCCGAGGCGTTGCCGACAAGCGAGGGCGTAAGCCCGAGCATGCTGACAAGCGAAGGCGTAGCCGGAGCGTGCTGACGAGACTAGCTCTGGTCGTCCGTCCTGGCTGGTTTCGTCTGGCCGTAGTCGGAGATCTTGGCCGCCACATCGCCGATCTGCTCGGGGGTAAGGATTATGGGTTCTCCGGCGGTCCTGGCCCGGTAGTAGACTTCGGCCATCTCCTCCAGCACGACAGTTCTGGAGAACGCCGCCTCCGGGTTTTCCGCGACGGTGATGGTGCCATGGTTCTGAAGCAGGCACGCGTTCCGCTTCTCGCCGAGGGCCTCGGCGGCGTTGGCGGCTAGTTGCTCGGTACCGTAGGTGGTGTAAGGGGCGAGCGGGATGCTCGCGTCTTCCGCCAGCGTGGTGAGCATGTAGTGAACCGGGGGGATGGGCCATCCCAGGCATGCGAGCGTGGTCGCGAAGATGGAGTGGGTATGTACCACGGCCCCCACCTCGGGACGGGAGCGGTAGATCCCGGTGTGCATCGGCGTCTCGGTGGAGGGCTCTAGAGATCCCCCCAGCATCTCCCCGTTCACGTCGACGAGCACGACATCGCCCGGCTCCATCTGCTCGTAGTCGAGGCCGCTAGGGGTCATGAGCACGTCGCCTTCCGGGGTGCGGGCACTCACGTTTCCCGAGGTCCCCGTCACGAGACCGGAGGAGATCATCTGTTTGGCAACGCGCGCCACCTCTTCGCGAAGCTCGCGATGTTTCATGAAAGACTCCTATCTGTGAGCGGGATCCCGTGCCCTATGCCTTTCGCCGCCCTGGTGCGTATCGGGACCTCGCCGGACCCGGGCTGCGGCACCCCATCCATCGTTGCGTCTACGGGCTCGTTCAACATTGCTGCCCTCAAAGAGAGCCACCTCCCCGTTGATTGCTCGTACCAGCATTACCGCCGGACCAGTTTAGCAATCGTGGTTCGACGTGCGCAGCGTGCGCCGCCCGGCACGGGACCGGGGGGTGCTATAGTGCGTCGGGGAACTAACGAGGCACGTGAAAGGGGTCTGTGTGAGGACGACGGGGGGTGCTGCCTAGCATGGCTGCCGAGCGGTACGTTATCGGGATCGACTGCTCGACCACGGCCACCAAGGCCGTGGTCTGGGACGAGTTGGGCCATTCCGTAGCGGAGGGAAGGGCGACCTTTCCGCTGGATGCGCCCCGGCCCGGCTGGTACGAGCAGGACGCCGAGGAATGGTGGAGATCCATCACCAGGGCTCTGAGAGAGGCCACCTCGCGGGTGGACGCGGGCCGAATCCAGGCCCTCGGCATAACGCACCAGCGGGAGAGCTTCGTGTGCACGGACGGGGAGGGCAACCCACTGAGGCAGGCCATCCTCTGGCTGGACGCCAGATCCTACAGGGAGGTGGACAGGTACGGCTCCGACCGTATCCATGAGATCACGGGCAAGCCACCGAGCGTGACCCCTGCCCTCTACAAGCTTCTCTGGCTGCGCGAGAACGAACCGGAGCTGCTGGAGCGCACCTCCAGGATACTCGACGTGCACGCCTTCCTCGTACGCCGGTTGACCGGGGAATGGCGCACGAGCTGGCCGTGCGCGGACCCGCTTGGCTTGCTTGACATGCGGAGCTTCGACTGGTCGGACGAGATCCTCGGGGAGATTGGCCTCGGGAGGGAGCAGATGGTGGAGCTGTCCCCCCCCGGCTCCGTGGTTGGCGAGCTCGACAAGCACGTGGCACAGGAGACGGGGCTCCCTCCGGGGCTTCCGGTCATCGGTGGCGCCGGGGACGGGCAGGCCGCCGGTCTAGGGGCAAACGTGACCGAGGCCGGGAAGGCCTACCTCAACCTGGGTACGGCCATCGTGTCAGGCACCTACAGCGACGACTACTCCTGGGGCCGTGAGTTCCGAACCCTCGCGGGCCCCATCCCGGAGACCTACGTCCCCGAGACCCTGCTGCGCGGCGGCACCTACACCATCGACTGGTTCGTGGACAACATTGGCGGTATCAAACCCGAGGATCTGGGGTTGGACATCAGCGCGGAGCAGGTCCTGGAGACGGCCGCCGGGCAGGTCCCACCGGGGGCTGAGGGGCTACTCCTTCTGCCTTACCTGAACGCGGCTTCCACACCTTACTGGGACTCGCAGGCGAGGGGGGTCCTGTTCGGCCTGCGGGGCACCCACAACAAGGCCCACGTCTACCGGGCCGTGCTCGAAGGGCTGGCCTTCGAGCAACGCGTACAGACCGATGCCGTGGAAGGCGGGCTCGGCCAGCCGGTCGAGAGGTTCCTGGCCATGGGCGGCGGGTCACGCAGCCCGCTGTTCTGCCAGATGATCTCCGACATCACGGGAAGGCCGGTGACGGCGTGCCAGGAGGTAGAGACCACCTGCCTGGGCGCCGCGATGCTGGCCGCCGCCGCGCTGGAAGACACCGGCGATATTCGCGAGGTGGCCGCGACCATGTCAGGCGAGGGCGCAAGCTACGAGCCGGACGAGCAGACGTCCGCGTTCTACGACCACCTGTACAACAACGTTTTCAAGGAGCTCTACCCCCGCCTCTCGGACCTCTTCCCAGCTCTGGCCAAGGCCGTCGAGGATCAGGACAGGAGCGGATCGTGATGGAACCATGCCCACATGAAGGCAACCACCTACGATAGATAGCTGTAGCCGTCAGCTTTCAGCTGTCAGCTACAGGAGCTCTCACCGGGAGGCTGTTGCGTACTACGGTGCGGCACGCACCGCGACGAACGAGTCGTACTCCCGGCCTTCGATGGTGCGGGCGACGAGCTCTGCATCGAGCCCGACCTCCCGGAAGAGCCTGAGCCACGTCACGCGAGGGAACAGGCCCTCGTGGTGCACGTCGTGGACCGCGCTCACGTTTCCATCTACGTCGCGCAGCAAGAACACGTAGTGCACGGTGGGGGTGGATTCGCCGGGCTCCGGCGGTAGCATCCACTCCAGGTACCGGGCCCGTCTTCCCTCCTCGTCCTCCCCGCCGCCGTGGTCGGTGGTCTCCGAAAACGTCTCCGTGGTGACGTCCGGCGCGACCAGCGCCACGCCGCCGGGCGCGAGGTGGACGGCCACGGTCTCGAGTGCCGACCGCAGATCGTCCTCGGTGGTCATGTACGCGACGGCGTCGTGGAGGAAGACCGCGTCGAAGGTGCGTCCCAGGCGTACGTAGCGCATGTCGCCGGGGAGATGCTCGCACTCGGGGTTGAGCCTGCGGCTGTTCTCGCGCATCCCGTCCGAGGGTTCGACGAGGGTCATGGCAAAGGCCTGCTTCATATGGGAGGCGTTGTTACCGCCTCCGCTGCCGAGCTCGAGCACCTCGCGCACCGGGCGGCGGGCAGCCTCGCGGAGCATATCCACGTAAAGCGCCGCCTCCTCGGCGTACTCGGCGGGCGGGGAGATGACTGGCCACCAGCCGGCGATGTCGTCGTAGAGGCGCTCGTTCACGCACAGCCCCTTTCTACCGGCCGTCGAGTTGGTACAGGGTGTCTGCAGCCACCTGGGCGAAGAGTTCCGTCCCCGGCCCCAGCGCTGACTCGTCGATGTCGAAGCGTGAGTCGTGCAGGCGTCTCCTATCGCTGGTGTGCGGAGAGGCGGTCCCGAGCCTGAAGTAGGCCCCGGGGTATTCCAGCAGGAAGCGCCCGAAATCCTCTCCCCCGAGCGAGGGCTCTATCTCGAGAGTCGCGCCGTCACCCAGGAGATCCTGCGCCGTCTTGCGGATGCGCTCGGCCCACTCCGGAGTGTTCACCGTCGGCGGGTAGCCGTCCAGGTACCTGATGCGCACAGAGGCCTCCATCGACTCGGCCACGCCGCGCACTATGGTGTGGAAGCGTTCTTTCACCCTCTCTTTGGTATCGGGAGAGAACGTGCGGATGGTACCCTCCAGCGTCGCCCTCTGGGCGATGGCGTTGTAGCGGATACCACCCCGGATCTTGCCCACGGTCAGAACCGCGGAGCGCAGGGGGTCCACGTCCCTGCTCACGACCGTCTGCAAACTGTTGATGACCTGGTTGGCCACCACGATGGCGTCGATGGTCTGGTGGGGTTTGCTGGCGTGTCCGCCCTCCCCCTCGATGGTCACCTTGAAACGGTCGGAGGCACCCGTGATCGCACCCCGCCGCACGCCAACCCGTCCTACGGGCAACTCGGGAGAAACGTGCTGAGCAAAGATGACATCAGGGCGATGCTCCCCGAACACGCCCTCTTTCATCATGCGCTGTGCTCCGCCTGTGGGCGAGGCCTCCTCGGCCGGCTGGAACACGAGCAGCACGCGGCCCGGTAGCTCTTCCTTGACGTCGCGGAGCAACCATCCGGCCCCCACCAGCATTGCCGTGTGGGCATCGTGCCCGCAGGCGTGCATCACGCCTTCCACTTCTGAGACGAAGTCGTGGTCGTTCTCTTCCTGGATGGGCAAGGCGTCCATGTCCGCCCGCAGGGCCACGGTCTTGCCCGGACGTTCCCCCTCCACGACGCCGAGCACGCCGGTCCCTGCGTAGCCCGTGGTGAAGGAGATATCGTGCTCCTCCAGCTTCCGTTGCACCATCTCGGAGGTGTCGTGTTCCTCCCCGCTGAGCTCGGGGAAGCGGTGGAGGTGGCGCCGCAGGGCCAGGACCTGCTCTCCGTAAGCGTCGCCCTTGCCTTTGAACGCCGGCTTCATCCCCGTCATCCTACTGTAGTAGTATCGACCGTGACCGATTGTATAGGATAAAGGGAGCGCGTTGCCGCATATCAAGCCCGTCGCACTCTGGGCCGTGCCCCGGTCCATCTCGACCGCCCTGGAGCGGGTGTTCGTCGAACGCGGAGACTACAAGGTCTTTCACGAGCCCTTCTCGGTCTCCTACTACTACTCTCCGGAGCGCCGCAGCGAACGGTTCGCCTCAACCGGAACTAAGCAGGAATACGGGTACAGGGAGATACTGGATCTGATGCTCGGCTTCGAGGAGAAGCCGGTCTATTTCAAGGACATGGCCTACCACATGGCGGGCATCATGAGCGAGGAACTCGTCTCGCGGTTTACGAACACGTTTATCATCAGGAATCCCGCGCCGGTGATCGCGTCGCTAAGCAGGTTCTGGCCCGACTTCACCCTGGAGGAGACGGGTTACGAGCAACAGCACAGGCTGTTTGGGCTCGCCATAGAGAACGGGGAAGATCCTGCGGTGGTGGACGCCGCCGACCTGATCGGGGACCCCCAGGGCACGGTCCGGGCCTACTGCGAGAAGCTCGGCGTGCCGTTCATGCCCGAGTCCCTATCCTGGAAACCGGGCCCCGTGCCGGAATGGGAGATGTGGACCGAATGGCACGAGGAGGCCCAGGATAGCATAGGCATAAAGAGCCAGCCGCTGGAAGATGACTCGGAGGTGCCGGCAGGCCTGGAAGATGTCTACGACCGCTGCCTGCCCTACTACCAGGAGCTCCACGCCAGACGGCTGGTACCGAACTTCGGTGGATGATCACTGCGACCGTGCGTTGGGAGCAGGGGCATAGGGAGTAGGGAATGGCGAAAGGCTTATTCCCCTACTCCCTATAACTTCGAGTAGCGATGTATTCACCCGTTTACGCGTCAGTAGCCGATGGACGGCGCCTTTCGCACGAAGGTGTCGTTGGTGAGTTGATTTAGCAAGAAGGCGGCCACGTCCGCACGAGAGACGTAGGGGCGCCGGCCGGATTTCAGGTCCACGTCCGCGCGGTAGTCGTTGGTCCAGGGTCCGTTGGTCATGATCATGAGGCGCACGATGATCCAATCGAGGTCGCTGTCTGCCACGATCTTCTCCTGCGATTCTTTATCCGCGTACTCATCCCTGAGCAGGGGAGGCACCAGCACGTTCATGAAGAACGCTCCGGCAAATCCCGGGTTTTGCCTGCTCTCCCCCACCCCCAGGCCGTCTGGCACACGAAGCGCCGCAAACCGTGCACTTTCATCGCCGCGACGATGCTCTCTGCACCAGCTGAATACACCCCGTGCGGGTGTCCGGGCCTACGGGGGTGGAGCGGGTTGCTGGGGGTCCGAAAGCCCAGGACGCAGATCACGGCCTCGTTGCCGTCCACCGCCTCCCGCACCGAGGTTGCACCGAAAGCGTCCCCCACCACGATACGTAGCCGCTCGTGGCGTGCGGTTACTTTGGAGGGGTTTCTGGCGAAGGCCGTAACGTCGTGCCCTTCTGCGATCGCCCTCTCCACGAGGCGCCGCCCCGTGCCACCGGTAGGCCCGAAGATCGCCAACCTCATAGGCATGCACCCCGTCGCTGACCGTGGTGCTGCCGCCCGTAAGTGTATCTAATCGTTCCAGGCCTTTGCCTTCGACTCCAGATTAGTGCGCCGTCGTTTTCGGTATAGCTGCTACGGGCGATTTCGAGAAGGAGCGGGAAGATCTCCGAACGGGATGGTGCGGCCGAGGCCAGCCAGAACACTGTAAACACCAGGCTTCTACTGGCCGTCATGATCTGTGCGCTCTTCGTTTCGGTGTTCACGAACACCATGGTCAACGTGGCCATTCCCCTGATCCGGGAGCAGTTCGGCGCTTCGGAGGCCCAGTCCGGCTGGGTGATAACAGGCTACGCGCTCACGTTCGCGGTGGGTATCCCGCTCTATGGGCGCGTCTCGGACCTGTTCAGCCTCAGGCGCACTTTCGCCTTCGGGGTGGGGATACTCGCCGTGGGCCTGGCCCTGTGCGCCGTGGCGCCGACCCTTACCCTGCTGGTGGCGGGGAGGGCCGTGCAGGGCGTGGGTGCCGGGGCCATACCGGCCGTGGC
>DASUPX010000216.1:0-8653 GCA_036280905.1 Rubrobacter sp.
CGGGCAGAAGTTGCTCGACGTTGCGAGGGAGAAGGGCCTCCTGGTTGGCTGCGCCCCTGATACCTTCCTCGGAGGCGGGTTGCAGACCTGCCGCCAGGTTCTGGAGGAGGGTGTGATCGGGGACCCGGTCGCCCTCACGGCCATCATGTTGACCCACGGGCCCGAGGACTGGCACCCCAACCCGGACTTCTTCTTCCAGCCGGGCGCAGGCCCCATGTTCGACATGGGACCTTACTACCTGACCGCGATGGCGACGCTAGTCGGGCCCATCAGGCGCGTAACCGGCTCCGCCCGCGTCACCTTCCCGGAGCGTATGATCACGAGCCAACCCCTCTCCGGAACCCGGATCACGGTCAACACCCCGACCCACATCGCTGGTGTGATGGACTTCGAGGGTGGCCCCGTGGGCACGCTTGTCACCAGCTTCGACGTGTGGTCCGAGGACCATTCCCGCATCGACCTCTACGGGACGGAGGGCACCCTGAGCCTCCCCGACCCAAACACATTCGGCGGCCCCGTGCGGGTCTGGAGGTCGGATGAGAACGCCTGGACCGAGATACCGCTCTCCCACCCCTACTCGGAAAACAGCAGGGGTCTGGGTCTGGCGGACATGGCCAGGGCCCTTCGCACCGGCGGAAAACACCGGGCGAGTGGCGAGCTCGGCCTGCACGTGCTCGAGGCCATCCACGCCTTTCTCTCCTCCTCGGAGACCGGGCGGCACGTCGAGGTAACGAGCACCTTCGACCGGCCCGAGCCCCTACCGGCCGGGCCATCAGCGGGCATCTTCGGTGGAGTAGCCTGAGATGTAGAACCCGCAGGATCAGGGAGCGACCGGCCGCCCGGGAACGGTCCCTGGTTTGCGACGCCCCCGAAACGTAGATATATAGGAGGAAAGCAAGAGAACCGGGGAGGGGAGAAATGCGGTTTCCTGACGACTTCTTGTGGGGTACGGCTACGGCCTCGTACCAGATCGAGGGCGCCGTAGAGGAAGGCGGACGCGGCGCGTCCATCTGGGACACCTTCTCCCACACGCCGGGTAAGGTCTACCGGGGCGACAACGGCGACATTGCCTGCGACCACTACCACCGCCTCGAGGAGGACCTGGACCTCATGTCCGAGCTTGGCCTCAAGGCCTACCGGTTTTCGGTGGCCTGGCCACGCGTGCAACCCTCCGGCTCGGGCGCACCGAATCAGGAGGGCCTGGACTTCTACCGGCGGCTCGTGGACGGGTTGCACCGGCGCGACATCGTGCCGATGCTCACCCTCTACCACTGGGATCTGCCCCAGACGCTCGAAGACGGTGGCGGCTGGACCAGCAGGGAGACCAGCGAGCGTTTCGCCGACTATGCCGGGATCGTTTACGAGGCGTTGTCCGAGGAGGTGGGGTACTGGATCACCCTGAACGAGCCCTGGGTCGCCTCCTGGATGGGCTACGGCCTCGGCGTGCACGCGCCGGGCCGCAAGGATAGTAGCGCCGCCCTCGCTGCCGCCCATCACCTCCTGCTCGGCCACGGCCTGGCCATGGAGAGGATGCGCTCCGCAGGCGGCGACAACCGGCTCGGGGTAACCCTCAACCTGCACCCTGGCCACCCTTCGCGGGACACCGAGGCCGACAGGGCGGCCGCCCGCCTCGTCGACGGGCAGGCCAACCGGCTCTACCTGGATCCCCTGTTTCGTGGCGACTACCCGGAGGACGTCGTCTCGCACTACGAGGAACAGGGCGTCGATTTCTCCTTCGTCCGGGAGGGGGACCTGCAGAAGATCTCGGCTCCAGTAGATTTCCTCGGCATCAACTACTACTTCATACACTCGGTCCGCGGGGCGCCCGTCGAAAAGGGACAGGACGTGCCTTTCGCCGACCTCGGGGCCAGGCCCGTCATCCCGCACGCCGGGGAGAAGACGGCGATGGGCTGGCCCGTGCAGCCGGAGGGCCTGACCGAGATGCTGGTCCGCATCAAGGACGAGTACGCTGACGTTCCAATGTACGTAACCGAGAACGGACGCGCCGTACATGACTACATCGACCCCGATGGCGGCGTTGTGGATGAAGAGCGCATCACCTACCTCGACAGCCACTTCCGGGCAGCCCACGAGGCGATGGAACAGGGTGTGGACCTGCGCGGTTACATGGTCTGGTCGTTCCTGGACAACTTCGAGTGGGCCGAAGGGTTCTCCAAACGGTTCGGGATCGTCTTCGTGGAGTACGGCACGCAGCGCCGCGTCCCCAAATCGAGCGCCCGATGGTACGCCGGGGTTATCCGTGCCAACGGGCTGGAATAGAAAGGACCGAGCTTTGGAGTACAGAGACCTTGGACAGACGGGCATGCGCGTCTCGGAGATCAGCCTCGGCACCTGGGCGCTGGGTGGCGACTGGGGCAGCGTAGCAGAGGACGACGCCTACGCCGCCCTGAACCGGGCCATAGACCTCGGCGTCAACTTCCTCGACACGGCCGATGTGTACGGCGACGGGCGGAGCGAGCAGCTTATAGGACGCCTTCTGCGCGACCGTCCTGACGACGAGATCTTCGTCGCCACCAAGGCCGGACGACGCCTCGATCCCCACACGGCGGAGGGCTACGACTACGAGAACCTCTCGCCGTTCGTGGAGCGTAGCCTCCAGAACCTGGGCGTCGACGCCCTAGACCTCTTGCAGCTTCACTGCCCGCCAACGGAGGCCTACCGCCAGGACTCGACCTTCGAGGCCCTTGACCGGTTACGGGAAGAGGGCAAGATCCGCAATTACGGCGTTAGCGTGGAGAAGGTCGAAGAGGCCCGCATGGCGCTCTCCTACCCGAACGTGAGGACCGTCCAGATCATCTTCAACCTGTTCCGCCAGAAGCCGAACGAGGAGTTTTTTCCGCTGGCGGAGGAGCGCAACATCGGCATCCTGGCCCGCGTGCCCCTGGCGAGCGGTCTCCTCTCGGGCAAGATGAGCGCCGGGCGCACCTTCGCCGAGGATGATCACCGTGCCTTTAACCGGGAAGGGGAGGCCTTCGACCGTGGCGAGACCTTCTCCGGGGTCGACTTCGAGACGGGCCTGGAGGCCGCGGAGGAGTTGAAAGAGCTCGTGCCCGGGGGGCACACCCTCGCGCAGTTCGCGCTGCGCTGGATCCTCATGCACCCCGCCGTCTCCTGCGCCATCCCCGGCGGCAAGAACCCAGCCCAGGTAGAGGACAACGTGGCCGCCGCGCAGATGCCGGCACTCTCTGAGGAGGCCATGCAACGGGCGCGCGAGATCTACGACCGTTCCATCCGGCCCGAGGTTCACCACCTCTGGTAGGCGGCCGGCCACTTTGGCGGGCGCGCGTACTTTCGTAGACGCGAATACATAAATCTGCCGTCCACCCATGTAGAAAGGTCGAGGGTCGCACGCCGGCCCTGGTCTGAAAGCGTCCGAGGGGGATCGAGAATGGGTGACACCAGGCATACCGGAGCGGGCCTAGACATGACCGGCGGCATGAGCCGACGGAGGTTTCTGAAGCTGGGTGGCGTGGGGCTTGCCGGCGCCGCGTTGCTTGGCGGCGGCCCGTTGGTGGGCTGCGGCTCCTCTGACAGCCCTGGCCTGACGGTCGCCTCCTGGGATGTGGCCAGGGATGCCCTCAAGAACACCGTCCCGCTCTTCAAGAAAAAGCGACCGGACACGCCCGTACGGATGCAGTCCATAACCATCGACTACCAGCAGATCATCCCCCGCTTGCAGGCCGGCAGCGGCGCCCCCGACATCTTTTCGCTCGGCCAGCAGGACTTCCAGAACTTTCTGGAGCGCTTCCCCGGCCAGTTCGTAAACGTTACGGACAGGCTGGCGGAGTATGAGGGACAGTTCGCTGAGGCCCCGCTGGAGCACGCCCGCAAGGACGGCAAGCTCTACGGGGTGCCCTGGGACATGGGGCCGGTTGGGATGTGGTACCGAAAGGATCTCTTCGAGCAGGCCGGCATCGGGCCGGACGACGTTGCTACCTACGACGACTTCGTCGCCGCCGGCCAGGAGCTGGAGCGGAAGACCGGGGCCAAGATGACGGCGTTCGACGCCTCCGGTGGGGGGACCAATTCCTCTTACTACCAGCTACTGCTCAACCAGCAGTCTGGCGGGTTCTACTCCGACGGCGGCAAGATAGATTTCACCAACGAGAAGAGCTACAGGGCGATGGAGGTACTCGACGGCTTCGTGAACGAGAACATCGCCGTCGACACGCCGACCTACGACGAGCTCAGCCGCGCCATCTCGAACGACGACACCGCGACCGACCTGGGGGCCGCCTGGGACGTGGGCCTCATCAAGGGCGCCGGCGGCAAGTCCCAGAAGGGTAAATGGGACGTGCTGCCCCTTCCTGCCTTCGACTCGGGAGGCCCGCAGGAGGCGACCCTGAGCGGCTCCGTCCTCGTCATCTCCGCCCAGTCGCAGGACGTGGACGCGGCCTGGGACTTTATCCACGAGGCGCTGCTTACAAAGGAGGGTCAGAGCAAGTCGTGGGCGCAGGGCCTCTTCCCCTCCTGGGAACCCTACTGGGACACGGCGGCCTTCAACGAACCCGATCCCTACTTCGGGTTCGCCATAGCCCCCAAGTTCGCGGACATAGCCCGCAACGTGCAGGCCCTGGAGTATGGCCCCCACTTCCTGGACTTCCAGAAACCACTCATGGACGCCTACGCCTCGATCCTAACCACGGATACCACCCCGCAGGAGGCTTTCGCCACCGCCGAGAAACGGGCCGCGACGGCCTCCGGCCTGAAGATAGCCTGAGGCCTTGACGGTCTCCCGAAAGAGTAGAACGCGCGCGGGCTGGTCCACCTGGGCCCCATACGCTTTCATAGCGCCCTTCTTCCTCGTGTTCGCTGCGTTCATCCTTTACCCTATCCTGTACTCGGCCGCGCTCAGCTTCGGGCAATTCAGCGGCGGCAGGATCATCTTCACCGGACTCGACAACTACAGGCGGTTGCTCGCAGACGGGTTGTTCCTGAAGTCCCTGCTAAACACAGGCCTCATCCTCGTGGTACAGGTGCCGCTCATGATCGGGCTGGCCACCATCATCGCCTCCGTAATCGACTCGGACTTTCTCGGGCGCAGGCGCAAGGCCTTCTTCCGACTGGCTTTCTTCCTGCCGGTGGCCATCGACCTCGTCACCTACTCGGTGGTCTTCTCCCTGATCTTCTCCGAACAGTACGGGATCGTGAACCAGGCGCTCGGCCTCGTGGGCCTGGACGGGATACCGTGGCGCTCGGACCCCTTCTGGGCTCGGGTCCTGATCATCCTCGCACTGACCTGGCGCTGGACGGGATACAACGCCGTTATCCTGCTCTCCGGGCTGCAGAACATACCGAAGGACCTCTACGACGCCGCGAGCGTGGACGGTGCGGGGAGCGTGGTGCGCTTCCTCCGGATCACGGTGCCCTTGCTGAGGCCGGTGATCCTCTTCTGCACGGTTCTCGGCACGATCGGAACGCTCCAGCTCTTCACGGAGCCCTACATCCTGACGAGTGGTGGCCCGGCCAACGCGACGCTCACTTCCTTCTACTATATCTACGACACGGGCTTCGCCCGCTTCGACTTCGGTCTCGCCGCCGCGGGCACCTACGTGCTCTCCGCCATAGTGGCCATCATGTCCTACGCCCAGCTCAGGCTGGCCCGCTGGGGGGAGGTCTGAGGTGAAGGGAACGCGCCGCACCACGAGCGAGCCGGTGAAGCTGCTGGCGTACGTGTTCCTCGGCGTGGGGGCCCTGGTTACGCTTTACCCGTTCTACTGGATGGTCACCGCCTCCACGCTGACGGAGTCGGAGATCTTCCGTGCCCCGCCGCGTCTTCTGGCTGGCTCGCACTTCCTCACCAACCTGGACGCGCTCTCGCAGGCCGCGCCGTTCTTGCGGGCCATGCTGAACAGCATCGTCGTCGCTGGCCTGACGACCGTTAGCACCGTCCTGCTCTCGGCGCTCGCCGGATACGCGTTCGCCAAGTTCGCCTTCAGGGGCCGCAAGCTGCTGTTCGCGGTCGTGCTCGGGACGCTGATGCTGCCGACGGAGATCATGATCGTGCCGCTCTTCATAATCATGCTGCAACTCGGATGGGTTGATAACTTCGCCGCCCTGATAGTGCCCTACCTGGTTACGGCCTTCGGCGTGTTCCTGATGCGCCAGCAGATGATGGGCTTCCCGAACGATCTGCTCGACGCCGCCCGCATCGACGGCAACGGGGAGCTTGGCGTGTTCTTCCGCGTGGTCCTGCCGAACATGAAGGCTGCGTGCGCGGCCCTCGGCATCGTGACGTTCATGAGCCAGTGGGGCAACTTCCTCTGGCCCCTGGTGGTCATGAGCACGCCCGAACGGTTCACCTACCCGCTGATGCTCGCCAGCCTGGTGCGCCAGGGCGGGGCCGTACCCTACGGGCCTGTTATGGTCGCCGCCGTGGTGGGGCTCGTACCCCTGATCCTGCTGTTCTTCTTTTTCCAGCGCTTTATCATCTCGGGGGTCTTCAGCGGCTCCCTGAAAGAGTAGCCGTTGCCCGAGCCCGTCCCCCTCTTCGAACCGCCCCAACGCACCGTTTCGGAACCGCCGGAGGTCGCGGCCTACCGGCGCGCGCTGCCGGACGGGGAGGCCTTCGCCTATCCCCTGGACCCGCTGGACCACCTCGGCCTACCCGTCTGGTCCGCAGAGCTCTTCACCGCGAGGGGCACGGCGCATCACGGCGCTGGATACGGCGAGAGCGACGAACGCGCCGTCACAGGGGCTTTCGGGGAGCTCTCCGAGACACTCTTCGCCGCCGATGCCGTCAGGGCCATGACCCCGCGACGCGCCTCCTACCGAGATCTCGTCCCCGAGGTGGGCAGGGAGGGGGTAATCGACCCGCTGACCGTCTGCCTGCCCGCCGGGAGCGGGTACTCCCCCGAGAGGCCGCTGTGCTGGGTGCTGGCCCGACGCTGGACCACAGGGGAGCCGGTCTACGTTCCACTGGAGCTCGCCGCGGCCTCGTCGGTAGACATCGACTGGGAGGGAGAATTGCTCGTCCAGCCCGTGACCAACGGGCTCGGGGCCGGCCCCACCGTAGAGCACGCCATGGCCCACGGGCTCCTGGAGCTCGTGCAACGCGACGGCAACAGCGTCGCCTACCGCGCCCTTGACCAGGGTGTCGTGATCTCGGGGCTCGAGGCCGTCGATAAGCCTGAGACGAGGGCGCTGCTGGAGAAGCTCGACCGGCACGGCATCGAGGTGGTGGTCAAGCTCGCCTCCACGGACTTCGGCATCAACAACATCTACGTGGTTGGTGCGGACCGCGACCCCGTTCGAGCCCCGCACCCCCTGGCCCTGAGCGCCTGCGGTGAGGCAGCTGACCCGGACCGCGAGAAGGCGCTTTCGAAGGCGCTCATGGAGTTCTGCGCCGGACGGGCGCGCAAGCCCTTCGACAACGGCCCGCTCTCCCGCATGACCGCCGTGGCGCCCGCTACCTACGTGGGCCGCGCTATCAGGGCGGCCACGCTCGAGTCCGAAGAAGAGAGGGCCACGCGGGGGGCTGTAGACTGGCTTGGCCTGGACGCCTACGAGATGCGCGCGTTGCTCGAGGATCCCGTATTCGCCGCCCGCTCGGAGGTGGATTTCTCATCATTGCCAACCCTTCCTGGGGGAGCCGAGGACTCGGGCTCCCCCGCAAACCTCGTGGCCAACCGCCTCCGTGAGGACGGGCTCGACCCGCTCTACGTGGACCTGTCCCCACCCGGCGGAGAGGTTCGGGTGGTCAGGGCCATCGTGCCGGGGCTCGAAGTCGAGACGGCGAGCTACGCCCGGATCGGAGCCCGCAACCTCAGACGCCTGCTCTGTCGGGACGATGACCTGGTTGGTGTCGACGAACCGCCTCCCGGCGCGAAGCCCATCCTGCTGCCCGGGCAGGCCCGCGAGGAGTTCGGCCCGGCGCCCTGGCTGAACGTGGATCTGCTTGAGAAGCGGGTAGGGCGGCTCTACCCGCTCTACCGCGAACCCTCTCGCCATGTGGCCGGGCTTGTAGCGAGCGGCGTGCTCTGATGAACGAGGGCGTCGCAGGGCCCACGAAGTTCCAGGTGCTGGCGACGAAGGGGATCCCCACCTTCCTGTTGCTCGAAGGAGCAGCGGATGACGAGGTTCGGAGCTCGCACCGGGATGACGAGGATGAGAGGCTCGGGGCGCTTGCTATGGGCATAGAGGGAAGCCTTCCGCCGCCGGAGGTTAGGCCGTGGCCCGGCGGGTTCGCAGTCACGCTCGCCGAGCTCGCCGCCGAGGACTTCTTCCCCCGCGCCCTGGACACAGCGGGCCCGGCGTCCCCGGACCACGCCCTGTACCGGGCGCTGGCGGGCGGACGCTACGTGCGGGCGGTCAACTTCCACGCGACGCCCGAGAGGCAAGCCGGGCAACTGGAGGAGCAACTCTCCCGGCTCGCCGAGGCGTTCGCCCCCGTCTCTTACGAGGACCTTGCCCGTCTCGTGCAGACCGGCGATTGGCACCACGACCGGCCCGGTGTGATCCTGAACTTCTTCGACGGCTTCCGCGATAACTTCGGGGTCGTAGCCCCGATCCTCGACCGTCTGAACATGGTCGGCTGGTTCTTCGTCGTCTCGGGCTGGATCTCGGCCCCCCCAGAAGACCAGCGCTCCTTCGCCTGGCGCCACGCGATCGACCTCCCGTACCACGGGGAGGA
>DASUPX010000217.1:0-7038 GCA_036280905.1 Rubrobacter sp.
GGCCGGAACCTACGCCGTCTACGGTCTGATCGTCGATCCCGGCTCGGTACCCTTCGCCAGCTTCAGCGCCTGGATGACCAGGACGCTCCAGATAGCCGGGCCAATCTTCGGTTTCGTCCTGGTGCCGCTGTACTTCCCCACAGGCCGTCCACCCACGCCGCGCTGGCGGGTGATCACCTGGACCACGCTCGGCGTGCTGCCCCTGGCTACCGCCCTTATGGCGTTCTCGCCGGGCGAGACGGTCTACAACACGGGCATACCCAACCCCCTGGCCGTCGAGGCCCTGCAGCCGGTGAACGAGGCCCTCCGTCCTTTCGTCTTCGCCAGCTACATTGGCCTCATGCTTGCCGCCGCGGCGAGCCTGGTGGTCCGCCTGGTGCGCTCCCGGGGTGGGGAGAGGAAGCAGATAGAGTGGTTCGTCTTCGCCGCCGCGCTGGTGCCCCTGTGGTTCCTGGTCAACTCACCCGTGGAGCAGGCCTCGCCGGTCCTGTTCAGGGTGCTCGACGCCCTCATCATCGCCGGCGTTCCGGTTGCCGCGGGCATCGCGATCCTGCGCTATCGCCTCTACGACATAGACCGCATAATCAATCGCACCATCGTCTACACCGCGCTGACGGCCGTGCTCGTGGCCGTCTACTTCGGCGCCATCGTACTCTCGCAGCAGGTGCTCATCTTCCTGACCGGACAACGGTCCACCCTTGCCGTGGTCGTCTCGACCCTGGTGATCGCCGCCCTCTTCAATCCCATGAGGAGGCGCACCCAGTCCTTCGTGGACCGTCGCTTCTACCGCAGCAAGTACGACGCCAGAAAGACACTGGAAACTTTCTCGACGAAACTGCGCGAGGAGACAGACCTCGGGGCCCTGAACGATGAGCTGATCTGGGTGGTCAGGGAGACCGTGCAGCCAGCCCACATTTCCCTGTGGTTACGCCCTGAAGACGCCCCCGAAGAAGCAACCCAGGGCTGACAAAAAGATACCCCCCGGCGTGTTGTGCAAGCGGAGGGGGATCCCCTACTTCGCCGGAGGGCTTGCGCGCATTATCCGGTCAAAAGAGTTAAGGGTTGGTAACAGCCGTGTACCGATCCGGTTACGACGGACAACATTCTCCGGGACGCGAACCACGGGGTGCCGGGATCCTATTCGTTCAGCCCGATCAGGGCGAGCCTGAGGTCGTCGGCCATCCCGCTATGACCGTGCCTCTCCGACTGGGAGATGCCTTTCTCGTAGGCGCTGCGCGCCTCGTCTCTGCGTCCCAGGTTGGAGAGCACGCTGCCCAGGCGGGCGTAGGCGTTGCCTTCGTCGTCGGGCTGGACGTCCAGGTAGCGTTGCAGGACCGCGGCCTCATCCTCCTCGCGCCCCGCCTTCTGGTACTCGTTGGCCAGCGCCAGCAGCCCCGTCGGGTTGTCCGGGTTATTGGCCAGCATCCGCTCGAAGTAGTCTATCCTGTCGTCCATGGAATCCTTTCTTACCCTATCGACGCGGTCAGTATAGGACAGGGTGTGTTCCGACGGTGCTCGCCCCTTTTTGGGGGTAGAATTCGGAGGTGTTTTGGGGCGCAGAGACGGGGTACGTAGCAGACGATGTGGGGTATCATAGGAAAGATCAAGATGTTTGATCGTCTTGCGAAGAGCGTCGGTGGAGGGCATCACCATCGGATGCCTGGCCTCTTCGCGCGGCGTTCGGACCATTACTGGTATCGTGACATGAGGGTGTGATCCGGTTGGAAAGAGAGACGGAGAACAGATTTTTCGGGCCGAACCTCGGCTACGTGTTGGAACTCTACGAACAGTTCAAGGAGGACCCCGACGCCTTCGACGGGCCGACGCGGGAGTTCTTCGAGACCTGGACCCCGCCACGGGTGGAGATGCCTTCGGCCAACGGGCAGGCTGTGGCACCCGAGGTGGACGTGGAGAAGGCCGTTGGGGCCTCCAAGCACGTCAGGCACATAAGGGACTTCGGGCACAGGGCGGCCAAGCTCGACCCGCTGGGTAGCGAACCGCCCGGGGACCCGACGCTGGACCCCACCTTCTACCGCATCACCGACGCGGATCTGGAGTCGCTGCCGACCCTCATCATCGGCGGCCCCGTCGCCGGGCGCACCTCGAACGCCAGGGAGGCGGTCGAGGAGCTGCGGAAGCTCTACTGCCACACCACCGGCTACGACTTCGGGCACGTCCACGACCCCGTTGAGAGGTTCTGGCTGCGCGAGTCCGTGGAGTCGGGGCGCTTCTACAAGCGGATGGAAGGGGAGAGCGCCAAACGCCTTCTCGAGCGGCTCACGCGGGTCGACGCCTTCGAGAAGTTTCTGCACAAGACCTTCCTCGGCCAGAAGCGGTTCTCCGTGGAGGGGAACGACATGGTCGTCCCGATGCTGAACAGGATCATCCGCTCCGCGGCCGACGTGGGCACGCCGGTGGCCACGCTGGGCATGGCCCACCGCGGCAGGCTCAACGTGCTCGCGCACGTGATGGACAAGCCTTACTCCAAGATATTCGGTGAGTTCCAGCAGCCGGACAAGGGCGAGCAGCCCTCCGCCGCGGGCAGCCGTGGCGACGCCTGGGTCGGTGACGTGAAGTATCACCTGGGCATCAGGGGTTTCCAGCTGGGGGACGAGGAGGCCGACGAGGAGGTCTTTATCCACCTGGCCCCAAACCCAAGCCACCTCGAGCACGTGAACCCCGTGGTCGAGGGAATGGCCCGCGCCTCCCAGGAGGAGCGGACCGAGGCGGGACCGCCGCGCCAGGACCTCGAGGCCTCGTTGCCCATAATCTTGCACGGGGACGCGGCGTTCCCCGGGGAGGGCGTCTCGGCCGAGACGCTCAACCTGAGCCGCCTGCCAGGCTACATGACCGGCGGCACCATACACATCATCACCAACAACCAGCTCGGCTTCACCACCGAGAAGCAGGACGCCCGCTCCACCACCTACGCCAGCGACCTGGCCAAGGGGTTCGAGATCCCCGTCGTCCACGTCAACGCCGACGACCCGGAGGCGTGCATGGCCGTCACCAGGATAGCCCACGCCTACCGCGAGAAGTTCAACAAAGACTTCATGATCGACCTCGTCGGCTACCGCCGCTTCGGGCACAACGAGGGTGACGAGCCTGCCTACACGCAGCCCCTGATGTACGAGATCATCCGCAGCCACCCCACGGTTCGTGAGCTGTGGGCCGAGGAGCTGGAGCGCCGCGGCGTTATAGAAGAGGGCGAAGCCCAGGAGATGCTCGACAAGGTCATGGACGAGATGGCCGAGATCCAGAACAAACCATCGGACGAGCTTGAAGATGAGGACTTCGCCGCTGACGAGCTGTACACGCCGCTGGTGGACATCCCGGAGACAGCCGTCCCGGCGGAAGAGCTCTCCGAACTGAACGTCGCCCTGCTGGAGACCCCTGAAGGCTTCACGATGAACTCCAAACTCGGTCGGCTCTTCCAGAAGAACCGTGGAGACCTCGACCAAATAGACTGGGCGCACGCGGAGGCGTTGGCCTTCGCCTCGCTGCTCGAGGACGGCATCCCCGTGCGGCTCACCGGGCAGGACACGGAGCGCGGAACCTTCTCACAGCGCCACGCCGTGCTCTACGACGCCGAGACCGACGAGCGCTATGTCCCGCTTCAGAACCTGCCGCAGGCCGATGCTTCGTTCTCCATCTACAACAGCCCGCTCTCGGAGATAGCGGTGCTCGGCTTCGAGTACGGCTACTCCGTGAACTCGGGGAACGCGCTCGTGCTCTGGGAAGCCCAGTACGGGGACTTCGCCAACGTGGGGCAGCCCATGATCGACCAGTTCATCGTGAGCGGCCAGGCGAAGTGGGGCCAGACCTCGGGCCTCGTCCTGCTCCTGCCGCACGGCTACGAAGGTCAGGGGCCAGAGCACTCCAGCGCCCGCCTGGAGCGCTATCTCCAGCTCGCCGGACACGAGAACGTGCGCATCGCCAACCTCACCACGGCGGCCCAGTACTTCCATCTTCTGCGCGCCCAGGCCTTCCTCGAGGACAACAAGCGGCCCCTGATCATCATGGCGCCCAAGAGCCTGCTCAGGCACCCCATGGCCGCCTCCACGCTGGAGGACCTCGCCGAGGGCTCCTTCCGGCCCGTTCTGGACGACGAGGAAGCCCAGAAGCGGGCTGACTCGGTCGAGCGCCTCATCCTGTGCTCGGGCAAGATACATACCGAGCTCGCCGGGAGCGAGTACCGTGAGGAGGCCGTGGACACGGCCATCGTCAGGATAGAGCTCCTCTACCCATTCCCGGAGGACCAGATCAAGGGCGTGATCGAGGGCTACCCGAACCTGAGGGAGATCCTCTGGGTGCAGGAGGAACCGCAGAACATGGGCGCCTGGACGTTCGTCGAGCCGCGCCTGCACGCGCTGACGGGCGGCGAATTGCCCCTCCACTACATCGGCAAGCAACCGCGCCCGAGCCCCGCGCAGGGCTCCGCCAAGTTCCACAGGCAGGAGCACGCCGGTATCGTGAGGGACGCTTTCGAGACCGTCGAACGTAACCTGGACGAAGAGAGTGCCGTGGAGGAGACGCAAGTACGCGCCTCGGCCCCGAGCGAGTAAGAGAGGAAGAGTGAGTGGTGGCTGCTGAGATACACGTTCCCGAGCTTGGGGAGTCTGTCGCCGACGCGACCGTCGGACGTTGGCTCAAGCAAGAGGGCGATGCCGTAACCTCCGGCGAAGCGCTGGTCGAGCTAGAGACCGACAAGATCAACTTCGAGGTCGAGGCCGAAAGGGACGGCGTGCTCGAGTCCATCTCCAGGGGCGAGGGCGACACCGTGACCGTCGGCGAGGTCATAGGCACTATCGGCGAGGGAGACGGAGCCGCGGCGGCCCCCGCGGATGGGCAGGAAGAGCAGCCCCAGGCCGAAGTGGAGCAGCCCGCAGCAGAAGAGGCGGACGAGACTTCCAACGGTCACAGGGAGGTCGAGGAGGTCGCGGGCCGGGCATCGCCCTCGGTCAGGAAGCTGGCCCAGGAGTACGAGGTGGACCTGTCCGAGGTCTCCGGTTCGGGGTCGGGCGGGCGCATCACGCGCGACGACGTGGAACGCCTCATCAGGGCCCAGTCGAACACCGCGGCCTCCGAGAGGACCGCAGCGCCGGAGGAGCCTGCGGGCGACGGCAGGGCCGAAACGCAGCCCGCTCCGGCCGCCTCCCAGAACGGAAGGGCCGACCAGGAGGAGAGGGTGCGGGTCTCCCGCCGGCGCCAGACCATCGCCCAACGGCTCGTGGAGTCGCAGCAGGCGACGGCCATGCTCACCACCTTCCACGAGGCGGACATGAGCGCGGTCATGGAGCTCAGGAGGCGCCGCAAGGAGGCTTTCCAGGAGCGGACCGGCGCCCGACTCGGCTTCATGAGCTTCTTCACCAAGGCGGCCATCGGCGCCCTCAAGGCCTTCCCCAAGGTGAACGCCGAGCTGCAGGACACCGAGCTCGTGCTCAAGAAGTACTACGACGTGGGCGTGGCCGTGAGCACGGACGAGGGGCTCGTCGTCCCCGTCCTCCGCGACGCCGACCACAAGAACTTCGCCGAGATCGAGCAGGGCATAGCCGACCTCGCCACCAAAGCCCGCGACGGCAAGCTGACCCTCGACGACCTGCGCGGCGGCACTTTCACCATCACCAACGGCGGCATCTTCGGCTCGCTGGTCTCCACGCCCATACTCACCCTCCCGCAGGTGGCCATCCTGGGGATGCACAAGATCCAGGAGCGCCCCGTGGTCGTGGACGGCGAGATAGTCGTGCGCCCCATGATGTACCTGGCCCTCTCCTACGACCACCGCGTAATAGACGGCGCCGAAGCCGTAAGCTTCCTGGTCAGGATCAAAGACCTCATCGAAGACCCCGAGTCCCTGCTGCTCGAAGGGTAGATGCCGGTAGCCGAATCCGAGGTGTTCGAGGCCCCTTAGGGGGCCTCCTTCGTCGTTGCGTCGAACCCCAGGACAAATATAATCTCGAAGTCCGCGCCGGTGGGTGACGTGGGGAAGGCAATGGGTAAAGCTACTTTACAGACTCTTGTGTCGGAGGCCCGAAGACTGCGCGCGCAAGAAAACTGGGGCACCGAAGCCATAATCGCGAATACGAACATACTTGATCTAGATCCCACCAACGTGGCTGCGCTGAACCGGCGTGCGAGGTGCTATTGGGAGCAGACAAACCTGATTGCTGCCGAGAAAGATTACCGGCGTGCGCTTGGACTTCGTCCTGGAAACAAGCATATAGAGGAGGCGCTCCAGGAGATTTGGGAGAAAGCGCGCGAAGAGCGTGAACATGAAGAACAGGTCGACAAGGTGCGGGCCATTAGCAACTTTGCGCAAGCCTATGCGATCGGTCGAGACTACAAGAACAAACCTCCCGCCAAGCGTCAGATAGCCATAGAGGCGTTCAGACAAGCCTTCCGACTGAACAACGACAAGACGGACGTACTGATCGAGCTTGCTGCCGTCCATCGCAGTCTACGGCAGAGGGACGAGGCGGAGAGAATCTATGCCTGGATTCTTCGTCGTGAGCGAAACTCCGCGGCAAAGGTTGGCCTTGCGGCCATCTACAAAGACAAAAAGCGCCTCAGAGACGGGCTTGGACTCTGTGATGAGGTGCTTGCGGATGAGCCACACAACCCGTACGCTCTGCGGTGCCGCGCGAGCATACTCTCGGAACTGGATCGGGGAGCAGAGGCTGCGGAGACTTTTGGCAGATCTTTCGGTCAGCGGTAGACCTCGACCACCGCGCGTATTCCGGGGGCTCGTGCCAGACGCCCATCCATCGTGATCAGCGGTGCATCAAGGGTCTCGGCGAGGGCGATGTAGGCGGCATCCTGGATGGTGACGTTTTCTTTCAACTCCCACATGCGAGAAAGCAGCGCCGTGTGCGGGTATCGGTTTAGCCTCATGCTCGTAAGGTCTGCAAGGAGCTCCTGACCTCGCTTGGCGGAAAGGTCGCTTATGAGTGCGTGGCGACGCAGAGCGCCCAATACCTCGATCTCGAACAGATGGGGTACGTGTGGTCCTTCATCCGAGCCATACAGCCGTTCTCGGAC
>DASUPX010000218.1:0-7229 GCA_036280905.1 Rubrobacter sp.
GAGATGCTGCGAGCAGGGTTCACTGACCCGTGGGCGCTGGCCGAACTCCTGCTGTTCCTCGGGATGTTAGATCTGCACGGTGGAGACCACGAGCAGGCGACGGCGCTGCTCGAGGAGAGCATGGCCGCTTTCCGGCAGATAGGGGATGAGGGGTGCGCCGCCACGTGCGCCACCTACGCGTGGATGGCCGCGCTGGAACGGGGAGATTACGGGCGTGCGGCGTCGCTGCTCAGGGAGGACCTGCGCCGGGCGTAGCAGCGGGGGATAAGGTTGCAGGCCTACGACGGCCTCCTGGGGCTGGCCATCGTGGCCGCCCGCTTCGCCACGGAGCACGGCCTCCTCTAAGGGAGGCTACAGGTCTTCAGGAGACCTGTAGCCTGAAACCTCTGTTCACCTCGAGTTCACGCTAGCCGAAAAGTCGCTATAGGCACCCTACCTAGTCGCCAGATGCCTCCCCTCTCGGAAATAGGTACCCCGAATAGGTACCCCTGACGATGGCGTGCCTTCCGCCGCCATCTAGGCTCTCTTCAGACGCAAGCGAGACGCAAGAAGGAGGAGAGATGATCGAAGAGGGGACCGTCGGAACGCTGGATTTCGGGGTCCTGCGCGAGGCGATCGAACGCCGAGATCCCGACGCTTTGCTCGGCTTTTACGAGGAAGACGCCTGGCTTCGCATAGAACACGCCTCCCTTCGGGACGGTCTGGCCTTCGAGCTGAGTGGGAGGGCGCGGATCTAGCGCTATCTGCGTGCCGTCTGCGACCAGCAGATGAGCTGCGCGGTCGTCGGCGAGCCCGTTTTCGGCCGAGGGAGCGTCGAGTTCCTGGAGGTCTGCGGGTACCCGGACGGGACCAGGATCTCGGTAAAGACGACGCTGGAGCTAAGGAAGGGCGCGATCTCCCACCAGCTAGACGTGGTGGAGCATTCGGCATGACGACGGAAAGGAACAGGGAGATGATCATGAAGACGAACGTAGAGAACCCGACCGGAAGCACCACGATAAAGACGCTTGTCGTGGGCGCGCTGATCCTGACGATGATCGTCGTGAGCCTGATGGCGCCTTCACAGGCACACGCCTCCGCGTTCCCCGGAGCGAACGGCAAGATCGTGTTCTCCAGCAGCAGGTCCACGGGCACGGGCGTAGACAACCCCGAGCACGACTCCGAGATCTTCACCATGAACCCAGACGGCACGGGCCTCAAGCAGCTCACCAAGAACAACCTCAACGATTTTGCCGCCTCCTACTCGGCCGACGGCAAGAAGATCGTGTTTCAAAGTGACAGGACGGGCAATTTCGAGGTCTTCGTCATGAACGCCGACGGCACGGCACAGACCAACCTCACCAAGAACCCGGCGACCGACACGCGGCCATCTTTCTCTCCCGAGGGCAAGAAGATCCTTTTCGACAGCGCCCGGGGGAGCACCCCCAACAACAGAGACGTATTCATTATGAACTCGGACGGCACGGGGCAGAAACCCCTCACCACCGACCCGGAGGAAGACAGCGACGCCACCTTCTCTCCTTCGGGAGACAAGATAGCCTTCGTGAGCCGCAGGGTAGACCCACAGAACAACGCCGACGGTGACATCTTCACCATGAACCCCGACGGCACCGGACAGACGCGCCTCACGGAGAACGCCTTCGAGGAGGGCAACCCCGCTTTCTCACCCTCGGGCAACGAGATAGCCTTCGCCACCAACCGGCTCGGAGGGGGCAACCCCGAAGACTTCGACATCTTCGTGATGACCTCGGACGGCTCGACCCCCACCAACTTCACCGGCAGCGCGGCGAAGGACACCCAGCCGGCTTTCTCCCCGGACGGACGGAAGCTTTTGTTCGTGAGCACGCGCGACGGCGGGGACGAGGATGTATTCGTCATGGACCTGCCAAGCGGCACAAACCAGACCGATATCACCCCCAATCAGAACTCCGATTTCGCCCCCGACTGGCAGCCTGTGGCAAAGACCTTCATCGTAACCAGCGCCGCCGACCCCGGCGACGGCGCGTGCGACTCCAATTGCACGCTGCGAGAGGCTATAAACGCCTCGAACCAGACCCCCGGCTCGCTGCAGAACACTATCAGGTTCAACATCGCGGGCAGCGGGGTGCAGACCATCACCCCGACGTCCAACCTGCCCGCGATAACGAGGCCGGTCCTCATAGACGGCTACACTCAGCCTGGGGCCTCCCCCAACACGCTGGCGACGGGGGGCACCAACGCGGCCCTCAAGGTCGAGCTAAACGGCATCAACACCTCCGGGTCCGGGAGCGGGCTCGAGCTGCAATCCTCCAACAACGTGATCCGGGGTCTCGTCATCAATCGGTTCAGCACGGGCATAGGGGTCTTCAACTTTTCCGGCCCCCAGGGCACGAGCGGAAACCGGTTCGAGGGCAACTTCATCGGCACCGACCCGACGGGCAAGCTGAGACGAGACAACGACATCGGCGTGCACATCGACGGGGGTAGCAGGAACGCCGTAGGGGGAACGACGCCGGCTGCGCGCAACCTCATCTCCGGCAACGGCGAGGGCATCGAACTCAGCAGCGGCGCGCAGGACAACAGGTTGCTTGGCAACCTCATCGGCACCACCGCGGGCGGCGCCGCGCCCCTCGGCAACGATTTCTGGGGGGTGGCCATGTTCAACTCCTCAACCTCAAACAACAGGATCGGGGACGGCACCGCCGTCGGGTCGAACATCATAGCCTTCAACGAACGCGACGGGATCGAGCTCGATTTTCCCGACTCTGATACCGGCAACCAGATCTCGCGCAACTCCATCTTCTCCAACGGCGGCCTGGGCATAGACCTCATAGGTCCGACGGAAACCGACGATACCAACATCTCTACCCCCAACGATGCGGGCGACGCCGACGCCGGCCCCAACAACCTTCAGAACAAGCCGGTCCTTGCCTCCGCCAAGAACTCATCGACCAAGACCACGATCATCGGCAAGCTAGACAGCACGCCCGGCAAGACGTTCAAGATCGAGTTCTACTCCAACCCTTCGGGCAACGAGGGCAAGAAGTTCATAGGCCAGAAGTCCGTCACCACCGGCTCCAACGGCAACGCCTCCTTCACTTTCTCCCCTGCGAGCAAGATCCTGACGGGACAGAGCGTTACCGCAACCGCCACGGACTCCTCCGGCAACACCTCGGAGTTCTCCGCGCCCCGTACGGTCGCGCTGTCTACCGGCAGCGACCTCACTCCGCAGACCATCAAGCTCTCCGGTCCCTCAGGCGTGACGAGCAGCCCATCGGCCCACTTCAGGTTCGAATCCCCCGATCCCGGGGTGACCTTCGAGTGCAGCCTGGACGGGGGAGAGTACTACGAGTGCTCCTCTCCGGAGAACATCAACCGCCTCTCGGATGGCAGGCACGTCTTCGAGGTTAGGGCCGTAGACGAGGAGGGCAACGCGGACCCGAGCCCTGCGACCTGGATCTGGGCGGTGGACAGGAACGGGTAGCCGGAAGGCAAGAGGATCTACGGGCGGGGCCGAGACGCCCCGCCCCTCGAATCGTCAAGCGAATCGGAGGGTCGGTGAGAGATACAGACGAGACAAACGGCGTGAGCAGTAAAGGACGAACCAACCACACGGAAGGAGAAAGACGATGACGAAGGCGGCGACCATCGAAGGGAAGGGAGGCGGCTCTTTGCTGCAGCGTGCGATCCTGTTGCTCGCGTTGGCGGCGGTCGTGGTGGCGATGGCGGCGGCCATGGCGGCACCGGCGTACGCCGCTCGGCAGGGCGAGGGCAACAACCTTTTTGCGTGCACCAACAACACCGAGGAACCCTTGTTCGTACCGGGATCGGCCAAGAAAGACCTGGAAGCTCAGGGGTACATCTGCAGCAAGCTCAAGCCGCGTCTTTAGGCAGGTTTATTGCGCGTTGGGCGAAACCGCGATGCGTGCGTGGAACTTCGGAAACAGGGCCGGGGCGTCTGTCAGCCCCGGCTCTCGTCATAGCCCAGAGAGGCGAGGCTAGAGTTTCGTCCAGGACAGGAAAGGATCGGAAAACATGAAAAACTACCTGACAGCGAAAGACTCGGCAACGGTGGCACGCGGCGTAGAGGCAACCACTACGGAAAACAAATACCCGGAGCCGCTAGCCCAATTCGTCCACCGCGTCGAGTCGATGAGGGACTACCTGGAGGGCGCATCCCTGGCCCACGGCGTGGCCCGCGAGCTCGGTACGCTGCTTGGAAGAAAGGACTGGCTCCTTCCGGAACAGCGGGAAGGCTGGGCGGACCGCTTCCGCACGCACGTCATCCACGTCGCACCGGACGGCGGCTTCAGCATCGTGGGGGTGGTCTGGCAGCCCGGGCAGACTACCCCCATCCACGACCACGTGAGCTGGTGCGTGGTAGGCGTCTACGAGGGCAAGGAGGAAGAGATCGGCTACCGCCTCTACGAAGACGCTGGCGAGAGATTTCTCGTGGAACACGAGGTGGAGGTCGCGCACCCCGGGGTAGTCACCACCCTGCTGCCCCCGGAGGAGGACATCCACAGGGTCACCAACGCGGGAACGGGCAAGGCCATCTCCATCCACGTCTACGGTGCGGACATTGGCAGGCTCGGGAGCAGCATCAACCACGTCTTCGACGACCTACCCGTGCTGCCCGACCCCGGCGGCGCCCGTCGGGTGGCCTGGAGGCCCTAGCAGCGCCCGGATCCGGCGCCTCGGAGACGCTCCGCACACACCGCAACCACATGCAAGGCCTGTTTTGCCGGGCCAGGAGAAGCCCAATACCGTCGCGGCCGCACCCTGTATTCTACGCAGCCAGGACGGCATACGTTCTTCAAATTTGGTCCTCCTGGGGCTACAATCCCCGCACGGGCGGAAAGGATCTCCGGAAGCATCCGATGTCTGATACGCCACAACAGGATGGACATAGCGCCGTGGGTGAGTTCTCTGCAATGCCAGAACACGGTCGTCTGCGGGACAACCTGCCGCTGCAGTTGACCAGCTTCGTTGGGCGCGAGCGGGAGATGGCCGAGGTCGCGACGATGCTTCAAGAGCATCGTCTGCTTACCCTCACCGGCCCCGGCGGCTCCGGCAAGACGCGGCTTGCCCTTGCGGTGGCTTCCAGGGCGGTGGAGGGATACTCGGACGGGGTGTGGCTCGCGGAGCTGGCCCCGCTCTCGGATCCCGACCTCGTCCCCCAGGCCGTGGCCTCCGTGCTGGACGTTCGCGAGGTTTCCGGCACACTGCTCGTGGATTCGCTGCGCACGCAGATCGGGTCCCGAGAAATCCTGCTAATACTGGACAACTGCGAGCACGTGATCGACGCGTGCGCCTCGCTCGCCGAGGGCTTGCTTGGCCACTGCCAGAACCTGCGGATACTGGCTACGAGTCGGGAGGTGTTGGGCATCGTCGGTGAGACGCTCTTCGCTGTTCCTCCCCTCTCGTTGCCGGACCCGCGGCGCCTTCCCTCTCCAGAGAGCCTGACCTCCTACGAGGCCGCGAGGCTCTTCGTCGAGCGGGCCAGGGCCGTGAGACCAGACTTCGAACTGACGGGCGACAACGCGATGGCGGTTGCCCAGATCTGCTACAGGCTCGACGGGATACCGCTGGCCATAGAGCTCGCCGCCGCCAGGGTGAGGGTATTGTCGGTCGGCCAGATCTCCACGCGCCTCGACGAATCCTTCCGGTTCCTGACGGTGAGCGGTAGGACGGCGCTCGCCCGCCAGAGGACGCTCGCGGCCACGATAGACTGGAGCCACGAGTTACTCTCCGAGAGAGAGAAGGTGCTGTTCCGCAGGCTGTCCGTGTTCGCCGGTGGGTGGACGCTGGAGGCGGCGGAGGCGGTGTGCAACGGGGAAGGTGTCGAACGCGAGGATGTACTCGACCTGCTGGCGTCGCTGGTGGACAAGTCGCTGGTTCTGGTGGAGAAGCGCGAAGCGGCAATCCGTTACCGGCTCCTTGAGACGGTGAGGCAGTACGGTTGGGAGTTGCTGAAGGAATCCGGGGAAGTGCCGGCGACGCAGCACGCCCATGGCCGCTACTTTCTGCAGCTCGCCGAAGAGTCCGAACCAGAGCTCAGGGGAGGACAACAGGGGCGGTGGATCGAATACCTGGACGAGCACGACAACTTCAGGGCCGCCATCTCCTGGTCGCTCGAACACGGCGAGGCCGGGCTGGGGCTGCGACTGGCCGCCTCCCTTGGGGAGTTCTGGTACCTGAGCGGGCACCTGGAGGAGGGACGGCGATGGCTGGAGGCGGCACTGGCACAGGGGGGCGGAGAGCCCGAGGCCGTGAGGGTCAAAGCGCTTACCTGGGCCGGAGCCATGCGGTGGATAACGCGCGACCAGGCCGACTACGAGCGACTGGTAGACAACGGCGAAGAGGCGCTGGCGCTCTCCCGAGAACTCGGCAACCAGTCCGACGTCGCGCTCGCGCTCCAGACCCTTTCCTACGCGGAGAGCCAGCGGAACCACCTGGAGCGGGCGTCGAGGCTGGCCGAACAGGCTATAGAGCTACAACGAGCCTCGGCTGACACGGGAGGGATCGCACGCTCACTCCCGGTCCTCGGGTTCGTCGCGCTTGGACGACACGATCACGAGCGTGCCGTGGTGATATTCGAAGAGAGCATCGTGCTGGCCCGAGAGGCGAGGGATAACTTCGCGATCGCGGTCAACCTGATACAGGGAGCCCTGGCGTACTCGGGCGTCGGCGACCACGCACGCGCGAGCACCCTTTGCCACGAAGGCATCCGGCTGACATGGGAGCTGGAAATGATGCCCCTGGTCTCTGGCCTCCTGAACGTCTCGGCCGTGCTTGCCAGCGTGCGTGGGCAACCAACCGAGGCGGCACGGCTATGGGGCGCGGCGGAGTCACTGCGCGAGTCCCTGAACATCTCCCTCGCGCCCATAGAACGTTCTTATTACGACCCTCCCATAGAGGCGGCACGTTTGCGGGTCGACGGTGCGACGTGGGCGGCGGCCCGGGCAGAGGGTAGAGCCATGTCCACCGAGCAGGCTGTCGAGCATGCCCTCCAGGAGCAGATGCCAGAGGAGCCCACGATTCCGGATGACTATCCGGCGGGCCTGAGCGCCCGTGAGGTCGAGGTCCTGAGCCTCCTCGCCACTGGCCTCACAAACGCCCAGATAGCTAGCAAACTCTTCATAAGCCCCCGTACCGTAAACGCCCACCTCGGCTCCATCTACCACAAGATAGGCTCTTCCACCCGCGCCCAGGCAGCCCGATTCGCAGCAGAGCAAGGCCTTCTCTGA
>DASUPX010000219.1:0-13286 GCA_036280905.1 Rubrobacter sp.
CTGGGCCTTCGGAGAGCCCTACGAGTCCGTGTGCCGCGAGATGATCAAGCTGCGCCAGCGATTGCTGCCGTATCTGTACACGCTCTTCGAAGGTTGCCACAGGACGGGGGCCCCGATTCTTCGCCCCCTCCTCTTCGAGTACCCGGAAGACGAGTCGACCTACAGCGCCGACGACGAGTTCCTCCTCGGCGACGCTCTGCTCGTCGCCCCGATAACCCGCCCCGGCGTCGAACACCGTCACGTGTACCTGCCGGAGGGCACCTGGTTCCACTACTACAGCGGTGAACGCCTGGATGGCCCCGCGCACATCCTGGCGCACGCCCCCTTGGGAGAGCCAGCCCTGTACCTGAAAGCAAACACCGCGATACCGATGGGACCCGACGCTTCCCACACCGCCGAGAAGCCTACCGACCCCCTGACACTACTCCTCCATCCGGCCGAGGGCACGGGAGAATCCACGCTCTACGAAGACGCAGGAAACGGCTTCGGATACAGGGACGGCGAGTACGCCAGGCGGAGTGTTTCCTGCGAGTCCTCGGAAGGGCGCGTCCTCGTGCAACTCGGCGAGCGCGAGGGCTCCTTCGTGCCAGGGCGCCAGGAAGTACGCCTGGAGCTCCGCGGTGTTACGGCGCAGAGCGTTCTCGTAGACGGTGGTGAGCGCGAGCCCGAGCAGGGGGAGGACGGCCCGCTCATCGTCTCGCTCGACGAGAAGGCCGGTCCCACCACCATCGAGGTGGTCCTCTAGCATCCGAGTACCGGGGGAATGATGCCGCGTCACCTGCTAGCTACCCTGTCCGCCCTGCTGCTGGGATACCTGGGCGTCGGGCTGCTCGTCATCCTGTGGATGACCGGCCCGAAGCGTAAAGCCCCGTGGGCGACGCCAGCCTCCGTCGGGCTCGGCTACGAACACGCCGAGGTCTCGAGCACCGATGGGATCCGGCTCAGATCCTGGTGGGTTCCCGCGGGGGATTCGGGCAGGGCCGTGGTCCTCGTTCCCGGCTGGGGCGGCTACAAGTTCGAGGATCATCTACTACAGACCCTTCTCGTATACCACGACGCCGGCTACGGCGTGCTGATGCTGGACCTCAGGGCGCAGGGCGAATCGAAAGGGAGGCGCCGCACCCTTGGCTACAGGGAGGTGCGCGACGTGCGGGGCGCGCTCGCCTGGCTGCGCAGCCGGGGTTACGCACCGGGCGAGACCGTTCTCCACGGCTGGTCGATGGGAGGCGCGACGGTTCTGCGCGCCGCCCCTGGATCGGGTGTCGCCGCGGTCGTTGAGGAGGCCGGATACGGCGACCTCCCCCTCCTCCTCCGGAGAAAGCTGCCGGAGTTCGTACGCTTCGGCCGGCTGCTCGAGCCAGCGATCCTGCTGCTAGGCAAGCTCTACCCCGATTTCGACTACCAGGGGGTGATGCCGAAGAAGGAGGCCGCGTTGCTCTCCGAGGGGGGCGTGCCCCTCCTTATCATCCACTCCGTCGACGACGGCGTAGTCCCCTACGAACAGGCCAAGCTGCTCGCCGCGGCCTACCCGGATGCGAAGGTGTGGACACTCGAGAGCTACGGTCATGTCGAGGCTTACGAGCATCCGGAGTACGCGCAGAGGTTACAGGGGTTTCTGAGCTCGATACGGTAGAGATGATTGGACCAGGCCCCCCGTCAGATGGCGCGCCACCTATGTCTCGGTTGCGCCGCCTGCTACGGCTTCTCGCAGCCCGTCTCGCGGTCGTTGCCACTGGCGCACCGGTCCACACCCGGCCCGCCGAACAGGGCATCCGAGCCTCCTGCGCCGACCAGCCGGTCTTCGCCCCTGCCGCCCCTTAGAACATCGTTGCCGTCACCACCGTTGATGGCATCGTCGCCACGGCCACCCAGTATCTCGTCGTCGCCCTGGCTGCCCTTGATCCGGTCGTCACCACCCCTACCGCAGATGATGTCCCGCCCCCCGGTGCCTTCGAGAACGTCATCGCGTCCCGTCCCCGTGATGGTGCAGCGGGCGGTCTCGGTCAATTCGGTCGTATTGAGCAGCACAGAGACGTTGCTGGCTCCGAAGCTTGAGCCGCCGTTTGCCGTGGCGAGGTCGGGCCTGCCGTCTCCGTTGAGGTCGGCACTCGTTATGCCCTCGGGATAATCTGCGCCAACCTCGTAGACAGGAAAGGAGAGCTGCAAGTTCGCCTGGCCCTGGTTGAGCAGGACCGAGGCGGTGGCGTCCTCCGAGTTCGTAACGGCGAGATCGGTCTCGCCATCGTTGTTGTAGTCGGCGCTGGTTATACCCTCGGGATCGTCGCCCGCGGCGTAGGAGGGGTTGTTGTTGCTGGGGAAGTTCCCCTGGCCCCTGTTGAGCAGTGCCGAGACGGTGCCGTCGCCCGAGTTTGCGACGGCGAGGTCGAGCCTTCCGTCACCGTCGAGATCCGCGTTCGTTATGCCAAGGGGGGAATCCCCCGCGTCGGAGGTGGCGGACTGCGGAAACGTACCATTGCGGTTGGTGAGCACGGAGACGGTTCCGTACGTCCTGTTCGTCACGGCGATATCCGGGTCGCCGTCGCCACTGAAGTCCGCGCTTGTTATGCCCCGGGGAGAGTAGCCAACGGTGTAGAAAGGACTGTCATCCTTCGGATAGGTTCCGTCGCCCCTGTTGATCAGCACGGAGACGGTGCCAGGGTTGCCTGTATCGTCGTTGGAGTTGACCACGGCCAGGTCCGGGTTGCCGTCGCGATTGAAGTCCGCGCTCGTGATATCGTAGGGAAATACCCCCACATCGTAGGTTGGATTATCGATGTCGGGAAAGACGCCCCGCCCCTGGTTGATCAGCACCTCGACCTGGCCGTCGTTGAAGTTCGACACGGCGATGTCGGGCTTACCGTCACCGTTATAGTCGGCGCTTGTTATGCCTCTGGGGGTGTCCGTAAAGTCGTCGTAGGAGGTGGGTTCCCCGTAAGTCCCAGAGCCCTCGTTGAACAGGACCTGAACGCTTCCATCGGTGAACGTTCCTCCGTCATCAGCCACGGCCAGGTCCTGCTTTCCGTCACCGTCGAAGTCCGCGCTGGTCACGTCATATGGGACTTTCCCGGCGGCGTAGCTCTCGGCCGTGGCGAAGGACGCCTGGTCCGACGCCGCCCCCGCCACGGGCACCATCACCGCAAGCATCAGCGCCATCGCCGCCAGTGAGACCACCCTCGACCTGCTGCTATTCACCGCACCTCCCTGCCCGAACCAGCACGAATGGTCCAGTATACATGCCGCCGTGCAGATCCTTCGAGGTGCCTGGCGACCATTACCAGTCGCTCGCGAGGGGCGAAGCGCTGAGCAACGAGGAGCTGCCCCTGGTCGTGCGCAGGTTAATGAGGTCATCGCCTGGCAGGAGACGGGTCTCGTATCCCGCTCTGCTGACCTCCAGCCTTACGCTCGCGCGGCGATCAGAGCTCGCAGATGAGGGTCGGTGAAGTCCTCTGCCGTTACGAAGGCTCCCGCTGAGAGCAACGTCTCGGATTTCTGACTCGAGGTGATCCCCACGGTGGGAACTCCGGCGGCGACCGAGGAGGAAATTCCGGAGACAGAGTCCTCGAAGGCAAGGGCCTGCCGGGGGGTAACACCGGTCTTTTCAAGGGCCGCCCTGTAGGGCGCGGGGTCTGGCTTCACCGCCTCCACCTCGTCGGCGAGCACGATCGCATCGAAGAAGTCACGAAGTTCCAGCGCCAGCAGGACCGCCCGTACGTTCTCCCCCGGCGCGTTGGTGACGAGGACGATGCTCATCCCCTGCTCCCTGCCCCACGCCACGAAATCGAGCAGGCCTGGCAGGGGTTCCAGCTCGGTGGCCCGCTCGCGGAAACGGGCTTCCTTCGCATCCCCGATAGAGCGGTTTTCATCGTCGGAGAGCTCGGGGAGCAGGTCGCGTATGATCTCACCCGTGTTCCGGCCGCTGATGCTCTCCCGGTAGAACCTCTCGTCTACCCCGACACCGTAGGGCTCGAGAACGTCCACCCACGTCGGGAGGTGGAGCGAGTCCGTCTCGGCGAGCGTACCGTCCAGGTCGAAGAGCAGGGCCCTGTACAAACCGTTAGCCGTGGTAGAGGACCATGTTGAGGGCGCGGGTAACGATGAGCAGGGCCCCGATGTACAGGAGGATGAAGAGGTGGCCGCGTTCGCCTCCCTTGCGAAGGGGGCTCGTCTTGTACTCGGCCATGCCGAGTAGAACCCCGAGGGCGCAAAGGCCCCAGACCCAGTAGAACGCGAAGTAGAGCAACGCGTTGCCTGGATCGGGGTGTAGTGAGGCCCACGCGAAGGCAAGCGTCACAAACGCGGCGAGCAAGACCGAAAGGACGAACAACACCCTGTTCGCCCGGCCCCTGCGTTTCCACGCGAGCCACCCCGTAATGCCAGTGTAAATTCGTTCCATACCTTTGATGTTAACAGCCCGGACGCGGATTAGAATGGGGTGGTGCGAAGACTTCTTGCCCTTAGCTGTGCCATAGTGCTGGTCGACACTATCTTCTACGCCGCGCTCTACCCGCTCGTCCCATATTTCGAGGACGAACTCGGCCTCTCCAAATCGGTGGTCGGCTTGTTGAGCGGCGCCTACGGAGCCGGTGTTCTCGCCGGCAGCGTGCCCGGCGGGTACCTCGCTTCGCGGTCGGGGGTCAGGATCACCGCGGTCTTGGGCCTGACCCTGATGTCCGTGACCAGCGTGGTATTCGCGCTCGCCGACAGCACGTGGTTGCTCGTGCTGGCCCGCTTCACCGGCGGGTTCGGCAGCGCCCTTTCCTGGGTGGCGGCGTTCACCTGGCTCGTGGACCGGGCCCCTGAAGAACGTCGGGCCGAGCTGATCGGGGTGATGATCAGCTCCGCGGTAGTGGGAGCGCTGCTCGGGCCCGTGCTGGGGAGCGTAGCCGCCACCGTGGGCCTGCTTCCAGCGTTTTCGGCCGTCGCCCTGGCGGGGTTGGCCATCGCCCTCTGGGCCGCCTTCGAGCCCGCATCAGCCTCCACCGGAACCGTGTCCTTGCTGCCGGCACTCGGGATGCTGAGGAGCCCCTTGCTCCTTACCAGCCTGTGGTTCATAGTGCTCTCCCCGCTGCTCTTCAGCGCGCTGGCCGTCCTGGTGCCCCTTGACCTCCACCGGCTCGGATGGGGTGCGGCGGCCGTGGGAGTGGTGTTCCTCTTGAGCGCCATCTTCGAGGCCTTCGTCCACCCGATGCTCGGCCGGTGGTCCGACCGCTCGGGTTACCGTAGGCCGGTCATCGTAGGTTTGATCTCCTCTATCGGGATTCTGCTTCTCCTCACCTGGGTCGATAATCCCTGGGTGATCGGGCTTCTCGTCGTGTTAGCAGCAGGTGCCTTCAACGCCACCCTGGTTCCGGGCACGGCGCTCTTCTCGCGCGGAACGGAGAAGGCGGGGATGGACAGGGCCGTTGCCTTCGCCATGACGAACTTCGCCTGGGCTTCAGGCTACGCCGTGGGAGCCCCGGTAGGCGGCTTTCTGGCGGATCTTAAGGGCGACGCCCTCTCCTACCTCACGCTCACCGTAGTCTGCCTGCTGACGATCCTCGCGCTCCGCCGCACCACTTGAAGCTGACCGCTGAAAGCTGAAGGCTCTAGTACTTCGCTATAACCCAGACGGCGTGGACTATGCCGGGGATATAACCGAGGATGGTTAGCAGAATGTTGATCCAGAACTGTTTACCAATCCCTACCTGCAAGAACACCCCTAGTGGCGGCAGAATTATAGCGATAATGATGCGTAGTAGATCCATCTAGAAACCTCTCTCTCGCTCTTACCTGTCCTGTACGTTCTCCGGTGCTGGTGGTTGCAGCCTCGAATATATACGGATACGAGGTTTCGATTGCCTGCGTGCGGGAGAACTAGGTCCATGGTACACGAAACGAGATTGCGAGGATGAGCTTGATGGCGCAACCCATAGACCTCTATTACTGGCCGACGCCCAACGGGTGGAAGATCACGATCTTCCTTGAGGAGGCTGGACTCCCGTATAGCATAGTGCCCGTGGATATTACCGCCGGCGACCAGTACGAGGAGGAGTTCCTCGAGATAAGCCCCAACAACAAGATGCCGGCCATCATAGACCCCGAAGGTCCCGACGGTGAACCCATCTCGCTCTTCGAATCCGGGGCCATCCTGCTCTACCTCGCCGACAAGACGGGCGAATTCATACCAGAGTCCGAGCGGGACAGGTACACGGTACTGCAGTGGCTGATGTTCCAGATGGGTCACGTGGGGCCAATGCTCGGACAGGCCCACCATTTCAGGGGCTACGCGCCGGAAGAGGTGCCCTACGCGATAGATCGCTACACCAACGAGGCCACGCGCCTCTACGGCGTCATGGACCGGCGCCTCTCCGAAACGGAGTACTTCGCGGGCGACGAGTACACGATCGCGGACATGGCGATCTTCCCGTGGCTCATCTCCCACGAACGTCAGGGTCAGGACCTCGACGACTACCCGAACGTGAAACGCTGGTTCGAGACCATAGAATCACGTCCCGCGGTGGCAAGGGCCCGCGAGGTCGGGCAGGAACTGCGCCGCTCGCTGGAGGATATGGACGACGACACCCGCAAGGCGCTCTTCGGGGGTCCGCCGAGGCGGTAGGACCAACCCGTTTTCGTGCGGGGTCGCGGCGCCCGAGGGAGACGGCGCATCGTGGGGCGGTTCGCGAACCGCCCCTACATGGGTTGTGGGAGATTCGTAACGCCACGGATTGCGGATCGCTTCTAGCGGGTCTTGTCTCGGGTTTACACCTGTGCCGAAACGTCGCGGGTCGAACCCCTGATGCCTGTGGCCTGTTTCCGCGACCAGCGGTCCTCGGTGACCTCTATCTCTGCTAGTTCTAGGGTGGCGGCGTGGCCCCGCTACCCTATCAGATGTGTAGGGCAACAGAGCCTTGATCCCGGGCAACGGACACGGCGACCACAGACCATGGCAGCGGCCGAGCCGAACGTAAGACGAGGTTTACACTTGGTCTGGAAGCGTAAGGTGGAGCAATCGGGTAATCAGCCCCCTTCCGCCGTCTGGCACTGGGCACCCCGGCAATTGATCAGTCGTGTCCATTTTGTATCCAGGTTCTCCTTGCGTGTTCCGCCGATCTGCTTGCTCTCCAGTTCATAAGGATCGCGCACCAGATCGTAGTATTCGGTCTCCCCGGTCTCGTACCTGTTATAGATATAATCCGAGCCCCTGAGGGCGAAGTTGGATGGCGCAGGGAAGAGCTCGGGTCCCGTTGGCGTCGGAACGGGGCTTTGCCAATTCTCCTCCATGAACCTTCTTCTGAACTGGTCGGCAGCGATGCCCGAACGTCCCTTTGGAAGCAGTGGAGCGAAGGAGCGCCCGTCGGGAACAAGTCCGGGCGTGACACCAGCAAGGTCGGCGATGGTCGGTGCAAGGTCGGTGTTCAACACGGTATGTTTCACGCTGCCTGGGGCGACACCGGGTCCCGAGACCGCCAGCGGGACACGCATGTCCTCCTCGTAGGCGGTCATCTTTCCGGGACCAAGGCGATGATGGGCCTGGTGATAGCCGTTGTCTGAGGTCAGGATAATGTAGGTGTTGGAGAGTTCGCCGGTCTGTCTGAGCTTGTCCTTTAGCCTCGCGAGGTTGCGGGAGACGGCGAGCATCGAGGTAAGGCGCTCCTGGCGTTGTTGCTTGAGCGCTCGTATCCGTGTGGAAGCGAGGAGTGGCCGATCCCTCACCCATCTTGGCTTGTCCGAGACGTCCCTCTCGTTAAAGCCGGGCGGGTCGTAGGTTGGCCAGGTCCCCACCCTTTCCTCGTCTTGCGGGGCGATGAGCTCGGGGGAGTGAGGTGCATGGGTCCCGTACCAGAGGAAGAACGGTTTTCCTGAAGCGTGGGCTTCGTCGACGAACTTCAGAGCCCTGTCACCGAGCACGTCCTCCCAGGGCTCGTAGGCCGGCGCGGTCGGGTCCTGCTCATAAGTTCTTATGCTGCCGTTCTCGTTTAGCGTCCAACGGACGGCAGGGTCGTCGGCGCCATACCAGTCCGTCCATCCCGCCGGCACCCCATCGTGCTGCGCGTTGTACTTGTTCATGTACTTGCCGACGAGACCCGTCCTGTAGCCCGAGTCCTCAAGCCACACCGGTAGATCGTTCTGATCGTACCCTTCGGCGTGGTACTGCTCGTAGCCGGTACCCGGGTCTATGTGCTGGGTTATGCCGTGGTTGTGGGCGTAGAGACCGGTCAGGGCAGAAGCCCGCGAAGGGCAGCACAGAGCGGTGGTCACGAACGCGTTGTGGAAGAACGTCCCTCCAGAGGTAAAGAACCCCAGGTTGTTACCGAGTTCGAGGTAGTCTTTCTTGGTCAGATCGTCGGTGACCACGAGTACTACGTTCGGCGGTTCTGCAGCATCGGCCAGGGATCTCACCAGGCCAAGAACCACGATGGAGATGACCGCGCTTGTCAGGAGCACCGCTGTGCCCATCGAAGCCAGCAATCGAACCATTTCTGCCTGCGCCTTCCTCCAGTATGGTGTACGAGGTTGTCTTGTATGTTCCCATCCCAACGCACGTAACGGACGTATCGTAACAAACTTGCGAGGAGTAGCACAGCCCCAGATAGGTTGTCCGCGGACCATTGCGTGATCTCGATGGACCATAAGTACCGGTGGTCCGGGGAGCCCCGACGGGGTGCCGGATGATCTATGCTCGCGAGAATCTACCCGCTATCCCTTCTTCTGGCGTTTGTATTCCGGGCAGACGAAGGTTACAGCGCCCGTGGTCGGCGAAAGTGGGTCTGGGGAGCGAGCGACTTCGGGATTATGCTCGGTAACGTTCGCCGTGTTTCGCAGAAATGGAGGGACTGTCATAGGAGACCAGGAGCCTGGTAAGAACCCGGTGTTTACCGTAGGCCACTCCAATCATTCGGCGGATAATTTCCTTGGCTTGCTGCGGGGACGTGGGATCGAGGTTGTCGTGGACACCCGCTCGCACCCGTACTCAAGGCACGCACCGCATTTCAACGCCCACCCTCTCGAGGCAGCGCTGGCGGGGGCAGGCATCGGTTATCAGTTTCTCGGTGGGGAGCTCGGGGGGAGGCCAGAAGGCGGGGAGTACTACGATGACCTCGGTCGGGTGGACTACGCGCTGGTCGGGTGTTCGAGGCCGTTTCTCGATGGTATAAGTAGGCTTCAGAAGGAGATCCTTGCCCACAGGGTCGCACTGTTATGCAGCGAGGAAAACCCTGTCCGTTGCCACCGCAGGCTCCTCGTCGGTAGGGCCCTGGAGGAGCTAGGGTTTACGCTTCGGCACATCAGGGGCGACGGCAGCGTGCAGGTAGAGGGCGAGGCGAACGGCGGACAGCCGGAGTTGTTCCCGGAGCTGGAGGCAAGCCCACGGAAGTCTATACGATCGGCTTCACCAAGAAAACCGCATCGGAGTTCTTCGGCACCTTGAACGACTCGGACGTCAAGCGCCTCCTAGACGTGCGCCTCAACAACGCCTCCCAGCTCGCCGGGTTCGCCCGCCGCGCCGACCTCCCGTACTTTCTGCGGGAGCTCTGCGGCGCGGAATACGTCTACGAACCCGCGCTCGCCCCGACACGTGAGATCCTGGGCGCCTACAGAGGCGGCGGCGGGTGGCCGGCCTACGAGAAGGCGTTTCTGGGCCTGCTTCGGGAGCGTCGGGTAGAAGAAGTGCTCCACAGAGACATCTTCGATGTTCCGACGGTGCTGCTGTGCAGCGAGGCAAGACCCGAGCACTGCCACCGGCGCCTGGTACTCGAGTACCTGAACCGCGAGTGGGGCGGCATCAAGGCCGTCCACCTCTAGGTAGCATGCGGATCCTCGTAGACCACCTGACGCGCATGCAGCCGGGGTACTTCTGCGCCGCCGGCATAGACCTCGAAACCGGGGAGCACGTCCGCCCGGTCCTACGCCGCGGCAGGCTGACCACCGATCTGCTCAGCACCAACAAAGGCCCCTTCGATATCGGGTCCGTCCTCGACCTCGGTACGACGACTGACGTCGGGCGAGCTCCAGAGCTGGAGGACAGGCGCTTCGACCCGGCAGACGTGAGATGGCTGCGTGACGAGGAGCCCGACGAGTACTGGAACGCCCTCGAAAGGGCGTCTCGGGAGAGCCTGGAGGACATCTTCGGGCCAGCGCTCGAGCTGTGGGACGAGAGCGGCACGGTCGATGTCGGCGAGGGGCGTGCGTCGCTTGGCCTACTCCGGCCCGAAAAACAGCCCTGGCTGTACGTGGACCACAGGGGCACGGTCCGCCTGGTCCTGGACTACCTACTGCCCTCGGTAGACCTGTCGGTCACGGATCTGCGGCTCTATGAAAGGGACGGACGTACCCCGCGCCGCGACCTCGTAAAGAGCCTGCAAGAACGCCTCGAAGCCGGCGTAGAGGTGATCCTCGGGGTTGGCCTGACGCGTCCCTGGCAGAAGCGAAACGACGACGCCGAGAGGCACTGGCTACAACTCAACAACGTCCACCTCAGAGACGCCCCACTCTGGCAGTTGGAAGCATAGCTGATAGCTACTAATGACCTCGTAACGCGGTGCGGTAGCCGACGACTAGCAGCGGTGCTGCCCAGATGATCGCGGAGACGGCGAGGAGGCAGACGCCAGGGGCCAGGAAAGGTGCGCCGAAGCCGAACGAGGCGGCAAGCAGTCCTCCGGCGAGCGGCCCGACGGCGTTGCCCGTGGAGGTTGCCGTGGCTGCGACCCCGAAGGCTTCTCCCTGGCGTCCGGGGTGCACCGTTTCCCGGATAGCCAGGTTGGCGACCGGGACTGCGGTACCGACGAAGAGCCCCGTGAGGAGCCGCAGGGTCCAGAGCATGGCCACGGAGTCGACCTCGGCCTGCGGAAGCGCCGAGAGGCCGGCCAGCAGCAGCGTCCCGATTATGACCTTTCTGGCCCCGTATCTGGCGGCGAGCTTCCCCCCAACCACGGAGCCGAGCGAGGCCGCCAGGGCCCCCGTGGCGATAACCCAACCCGCCAGGGTGGCGACCCTTACGGGCTCATCCATCAAGGTCGAGAGCAGACCGGGCAGGGCCGGAGCAGCGCTCATGATCGTCAACTGGATCACGAAGAGCGCGAGGAGGCTCGGCGCAAGCCTCCTGTACGGCAGCGGGCCATCAGCCCCGATGGGCCCCGCCTCCTCTGCCTCCTCGCTTGACCTGTCTTCCTTGACCCAGACGGAGATCAGGACCGCCGACGACGCCAGGAGCACCGCCGTTACACCGAAGGAGGCCCTGATGCCGACCAGGTCGGCGAAGGCGCCCCCGAAGAAGGGCCCGGCCGCTGCGGCCACGAAGATGACCATCTGCAAGGTTCCGAGCCTCGAGCCGGCCCTCTCGGCCGGGGCCGTCGCCGACACTAGGACGGTCGCGGCGGCGACCGTGCCTGTCAGGCAACCTTGCAGGGTCTTGAGGGCCAGCAACTGCCACGGGCTCGTCACGAGGCCCATGAGGCCGATGACGATGGAACCGGCGATGGTGGCCCTCAAGAGCATGGGCTTGAGACCCACGCGGTCGCCCAATCTGCCCCACAGCGGGGCAGCGAGGGCCATGGTCACGGCTGTGGAGCTGTTGATCACGCCAGCCCACGCCGCCGCGCTGCCCGCATCTTCCACTCCGAGCACGTGCATGTAGAGCGGCATGAACGGCAGAACGAACGTGAACCCCATGGTCGCAGCGAGCTGCGAGACGAGCAGAACGACGAAAGACATTCTCCCGTCTGTTCTCAAATACTTCACCTGTCACCCCCCGCAAAGCGGCGGAAGGCGCAGACCTTTATGTCGAATATGCTTCTATGCGCGGCCGCCCTGAACAGCAACCCTGCAACCCTCTGTAGCGTAACTCTCCTTCCCGGATGCTCCGGGGCTCGTGAGCAGCGGCAAACACCGCACTAGACAAGCGGCCTGAAAGCCACATAAACAGGACAGGCAAACCACGCCACGGAGGCGCGGGACACCCTCCCGTACAGGCTCGAAAACGCTCACTCCGGATACGATTCTCAAAAAGTCTTTCGCTACAGAGTGTATCAAGAACACCGCAGCAAATCAGACTTTGTAGCCTCCACACAGGCCCCCGAAGTGAAAAGGCTCACGCGCTGCGCGGCGCGTGAGCCTACGAGCCCAAAAGGGCGCCAGGCAAAACTAGAGCCCCCACGCAAAACACACCCGGTCAAAAAGCTGAAAGCTGAAGGCTATCAGCTGACCACTCCAAATTAGCTGACCGCTCTAAGACACCTCGCACATAAAGAGGGGCGGGATGTGCATGTAGGTGGTGCTCGGGTTGGGGCCTACCGTGTCCTGGGCGATCTGGAGGGCTTCGGCCACCGTGTCGGCGCGGCCCAGGCCCATACGCCTGGTTGTCTCGGGGTTGCCTCCGACCAGGATCACGTTACCAACGTGGTCGAGGGCGTGGGCTGCCCAGTAGAGAACGGTGAAGGGATGGGCACCGTGGTAGGCGTAGGAGTTGCGGTAGAGGGTCCGGTACCATGGGTCGTAGGCGTAGCGCTTCTCGTAGCGCTCGTGGATCTCGCGTATATCGTGCGTTTCGGGGAAAGCTTCGTTCCAGAGGTCGATATAGCTCGGGTGGTGGAGTTTGTTGAATTCTTCGGGCATGGGGTGGGTGCCGATCAGGACACCCCCCTCGCGCACGAGCGGCTTTCCCCTGTAGAGGTTGAAGAGGTAGCCGAGCAGCATGTTGTAGACGAGGAGCGGGTTCATGGTGGAGTTGACGTTGTAGGGCCCGAGGTACGGGATGCCGAGGAGCAGCACGTCGGCCTGGCCGTCGACTGGCACCACCTGCTGCTCGTAGTTGTCCTCTAGCGTCCTGGCGTGAACGGGGTCCGTGGCCCCGGCGTACACGCCCGTCAGCCTGTGCGGGCCCTTGATGGTGTGGAAGATCCCGCGCGATATGCGCCTCGGCGCCTTCTGGGTGGCGTTGTGCATGGCCAGGAAGTTCGCCTTCGTAACAGGTCCCCAGTCCTCCTCTGGTTTGGCCATGAAGTTCGCGAATGCGGGGAAGGCGGCGTTGTTTAAGGTGGTCTCGATGTGGAACACCTTGACGTGCTCGTCGAGCAGCTTGCCCATGCGGTTGAAGGAGGCGTGCATGGCCGAGTTGGGGGGATCCATCAGGGAGCGGGTGTGTGAGAGCGTGTCCGGGGTGTGGTGGTGGCGGATCGAGGAGTACGGGGAGAGGCCCGTGTGGACGGATTTGTGCCCACCGTCCATGGGGATGAAGTTGACGTTCACGTAGACCAGCAGGTCGCCTTCGGCCACGCGGCGGTTGATCGTCACCTCCTCGCCCTCTCCCG